>JALZOH010000519.1 GCA_030857305.1 Acidobacteriota bacterium | reverse complement strand
CATTTGTGGAATCAACGTATTTCGAGTGATTCATAATATTGGCGCGGGGCTTTCCGTCTTGTCCGGCGCTCATCGCCGTGAAACGGATGTCGGGCGCGTATAAAGTTTTGTCGCGTCCCCATTGCCTTGCTTGCCCGACTCCGCCGGAAATCACTTCATAAAACGCTTTCACCACGCCGTCAATCGTCGCCACGTCTTCCGCTCTGGCTTCGACGGTTGGAACGGATACGGCTTTCAAATCGCTTTGACATTGGAATTCCATTGTCGAGACGCCATTGGCGATTTTCCAGCCGTCCGCCGTCCGAACGAGATTAAAAGTGTTCGTCCCGCAATGCGAAAACTTGTCGCCGACGTGGAAAGTGTAACGCCCGAAAACAATCGCCGCGTCTCCGAAGATTTTCGCTTCCGGCTGCGGCATCCGCTCGATGAATTCACCCGTTCCCGCGGCGATCATTTTAGCGAAATCCGCGCCGGTAAAAACGCGGGTTTTCGACGGTTCTTCTCCGGTGCGCGGTTTGCTAACGGTGACAAGCTGTCCTTCGGGCGTGAACAGAGCGCGAATCGCGTCCGCGTTTTTTGTTCGCATTGCTTCCCAGAGCTTATCTATCACCGCAACGGCTTGCGCGTCGTTGGTTTTGTTGGTCGGCAGGATATTTTGGGCTTTCACCGGGAAAGTCGCAGTTAAGAAGATAATCAATAACGATAAAAAAAATTTCATAAATTTTCTTTGATTCAAGTGCAATTCGGCGGTCGAATTCACTCCGGAGATTTTACGGGCTTTTAATTTACAAAATGCGTTTGCCGGAATTTATACGAAGCGACTTCGGCGATTCCTTCGGTCAATACATAAAACACTTTGGTAATCATTTATGCCGATTCTTCTACTTTTTCTTCTACTTTTTCTGAAAATAATTGCGGTCAACCGTCATCCATTGCTGCGGGTCGAACAAATTGTCGTCGAGCGGAATGTTCGTTCGGATGCCGTAATACTCTTCGAGAAAAACGCGCTTGCCGTTGAGGATAAAAACCACTTCGGGCGCAATCCAGCCGCCGCTTTTAACTTTTTCGTATTTGTTGAATTCGATTTCCTGCTTGTTCGCGCCGTCTTTTCCGACCGGTTGGATGAGCCGCACGAAATACAAATTCTTTTTATCGATCCAGAACTGCGGCGAGCGCGAGTCGCCTTGTTTCGCGCCGACGACATAAACATCTCTGTCCTGCCAAACGTCTTCGCGCAGCACGGACAAATCCATTTTCATCTTTTTCAATTGTTCGAGCGTCGTCGCGACCGGCTGAAAATAAACGTCGAAGCCGAGGACGAGCAGCGCGTGATTGACCGGATGGCTGTTGACCAGTTTTCCGTCCTTAAATGTGCTGTTGATGCCGCCCGCGTAAATCGTGCCGCTGCCGCTGTCGAGCGGGTCGTAATCGACGCGAAGTTTCCCCGGCATTGACAACGCCTCATACCAAATGCCGTTCTGCACCGTACCGTCCGGCTTGAACTGCGTGGTCTTTTGCGCGAAAACAAGCGTTTTGTACCATTTCCCGGCATATTTTTTGTGCATCGCCGAAACGAGCTGTTCGGCGCTCGTAATCTTCGCCGCCAAAACCGGCGCGACCGTCATCAAAACTAAACGACTCTGCACTGGAAGTGCAGAGGTTGTACTTGGACTGAAAGTCCAATAAAACTATTCAAGGATAAACGGATTGTTATCCTTGTTCGATGGATTACGATGATGTTCCAAATATTCTTGCACCATTTCATCCGTGATATTGCCGCTGCTCCACGCGCCATAGCCGATTGCCCAAAAGTGATTGCCCCAGTATCGCTCTTTGAGTTTTGGAAACTCCGCCTGCAAAAGACGCGAAGTGCGCCCTTTCAGGCGTTTGACCAAATCAGAAAGTGCCAGTTTCGGCGGATATTCAATGTGCATATGAACATGGTCTTTGCTCACCACACCCGACAAAATGCGAACATCTTCCGAGTCACAGATTTGCATCAACAAATCCCGACACCGAACTTTAATGTCGCCTTCCAAAACGTGATAGCGATATTTTGTACTCCACACAATGTGGACGGTCAAATGCGTAATCGTATGATGACCGTGCCGATTATCTTTCATCTTCCGCAATTTTCACACAGATTTTAGCGGAAGCAAACTAAAGTCTTGCGCTCAAAGCGCATAGCTTTTACTAGCGTTCTGAAACAGTAAAACCGCCGAAACTAGGGAGAGGCAGAGAAA
>JALZOH010000518.1 GCA_030857305.1 Acidobacteriota bacterium | reverse complement strand
GCTGATTGGTTGGGTAGTTTTTGGCGAAGTGCAAACAACCGAGTCTCTGTTTGGAATGCTTCTTGTTGTTGGCGGAGTTGTTTTCAGCGTGATTTATAGTAAAAGGCGGAGTGACATTGAAAATCTTGAAGCGACAGCGGGTTAAATTCTGGGAGTTCCAAGTTTCAGGTTTCAAGTTAAAATACAAGAAACTTGAAACCTGAAACTTATTAAAATATGAATAAACAAAAGGTTTTAGCTTTAATTTTAGCGGGTGGCAAAGGGGGTCGACTCGGACTTTTGACCGAGAATAAAGCTAAACCCGTGATGCCTTTCGGCGGATTTTACCGCTTGATAGATTTCGCTTTGAGCAATTGTCTGCATAGCGGAATTTCCGACGTATGGGTAGTTGAGCAGTATGAGCTACATTCGCTCAACGAACATCTGGCTAACGGCAGACCTTGGGATTTGGATAGAACTTACGGTGGTTTACAGATTTTGCCGCCTTTTCAGAGTGAAAGTCCGGAAGATGGTTTTGCCGAAGGAAACGCCGACGCCATTGTTCGCCATCTTGAATTTATTGCGGATTTTAATCCCGATCTGCTGATTGTACTGAGCGCCGACCACGTTTATAAATTAGACTTCCGCGATGTGATAGAAACGCATCTGAATAAAAAAGCATCAGTGACGATGGTGACCACGCGCCTTCCTAAAAATGAATCTGCTTCACGCTTCGGTGTTGTCGAAACCGACAAAAACGGGCGCATTACAAAATTTGAATACAAACCCGACCAGCCGAAAAACAATTTAATTACGGCTGAGGTTTTTGTTTATGACGCAAAAATTTTAATCGAAACGCTGAAAAAATTAACCGCAAAAAAAAAATCGGTCAAAGATTACGGACACGAGCTTTTGCCCCATTTTGTCAAAAGCGGTAGAGCCTTTGAACACCGGCACACGGGTTACTGGCGCGATGTCGGAACGATTGAAAGCTTTTGGCAAGCACATATGGAATTGCTCGATGAAAAAACCAAATTCGTCTTGGACGATAAAGTCTGGCAGATTTTGACGCTTGCCGAACAGCGCGTTCCAGCGTTTATTTACAGTTCCGCCGATATAAAAAACTCTCTGATTTCGCTTGGCTGTAAAATAAAAGGCAGCGTCGAGCATTCGGTTTTGAGCGCAAATGTCTTGATTGAAACCGGCGCAGCTGTTCGAGATTCGGTCGTTTTGCCCAACGCCATTATCGAAGCAGGCGTGAAACTCGAAAAAACAATAGTGGATTCAGGGGTAAAAGTTACGAAAGAAAGGATAAAGAAAATTGAAGAGATCAAACGAGAAGATAAAAATGCGATTATGGTTGTCGGAAAATATAAAGTTCAAAGCTCTTCGGAAATTGAAGACTAGCAAACTAAAAATAATTAAAAACAACAAAACAAAATGAATGAAGTTGAAACTATTAAAGAAATTTTTGCCGAATGTAAAGTAATTGCCGTGGTCGGTTTGTCTTCAAGCCCAATGCGCCCTTCCAACGGGGTAGCAGCTTTTATGAAGAAAAAAGGTTATCGAGTGATACCCGTCAATCCAAACGAATCAGAAGTTTTAGGCGAAAAGGCAGTTGCTCATCTTTCTTCGATTGAAGAAAAAGTTGATTTAGTTAATATTTTCCGCCGTTCTGACGAAGTCGGGAAAGTGGTGGACGAGGCGATTGAAATTGGCACGAAAGCCGTCTGGTTGCAGGAAGGCGTGATTGACAAAGCAGCCGCAAAACGCGCCTCTGACGCCGGACTTCTGGTTGTGATGGATAGATGTTGGCTTAAGGATTATATGAAATATGGCGAATAGTAAAAAGATTCGAGCAATCGTTGTCACCGTCAGCGATTCGCGCACCGAAAATGATGATACTTCCGGCGCCGCGCTTGTCGAATTACTTTCAGGAATGGACGCGCAAATAGTTGAAAAGATTATTGTTTCAGATAATTTTGAAGATTTGCGTCAGACACTTTATAGTTTGACGGAACGCGAGGACGCAAATTTAATCGTCACGACCGGCGGAACGGGGTTTTCGCCGCGTGATAATACCCCTGAAGCGACACGCTCAGTAATTGAAAAAGAAGCACAGGGTTTAGCGGAAGCAATGCGTTCTGAAACTTTGAAAAAAACGCCGATGGCGATGCTTTCACGCGGAGTTTGCGGAATTCGTGGAAATACTTTGATTATCAATCTGCCCGGTTCGCCAAAGGGCGTGACTGAGTGTTTTGAAGTTA
>JALZOH010000103.1 GCA_030857305.1 Acidobacteriota bacterium | reverse complement strand
ATGTTCGTCTGAAATTCCGCTTTCTATTAAATTTGCTGTTTCAGCACATTCCGGTAAATGCGATAGAATCTGTCCAAAGCGGATTGCATCAGTTCTTAAAATTTCCTTTATTTTCGGAATCAGTTCCAGGCTTTTTCCAAAAGCTTTGAGCTCGTAAGCCGACAAAAAATTCGCTTTCGTCCGGCTCGAAAGCCTTTCTAAATCTTTAATATTTGACAAAATCTCTCGTAACTTTTGTCGTTCAGACGAATTTTCCTTGAACCAGGCGACGTGTTCTTGACGACGAAAAATTTCGGTCACATCGAGCAGCGGTTGGCGAAACCATTTTCGCAGCAATCTTCCGCCCATCGCCGTTTCGGTGCGGTCAGTCACTGACAGAAGACTTGTTCCCGCTCCGCTTTCAAGAACTTCCAAGCTGCGCAGCGTGCGCGAATCGAGCATCATAAACGCACGGCTGTCGTAACTGTTTAGTCTGGTAAGCTGTTCCGCCGTTGTACCTGTTTGGGTTTTATTCAGATAAGAAATTAAAGCGCCCGCAGCGGACACGGCTAAAACCGCATTCTCGAGACCGAATGGTTTTAGTGTTTTTGTTTTGAAATGATTAAAAAGCGTTTTTTTGGCGTTTTCAAATGAAAAGAGCCGGGCGTCTAATTTGGTTACCGTTTGCGGCAGATCCCTGTTACTAAATTCTTCCTGCGATTCGGCAATTAAAATTTCAGCAGGCACGAGGCGTTGGAGTTCGGCAAGAGCGTCTTTATTATTGATTTCCGTAACTGCAAAATCGCCGGTCGTAATATCAGCATAAGCTATTCCGGCGCGAATTCCGTCGCTGACAAACGAAACCAAATAATTATTTGTTTTACTATCGAGAAGCTGCGGTTCGATGATTGTTCCAGCCGTAACAATTCGGACGACTTCGCGCGTGATAAGTTTTTTTCCATCTGTTCTTTTAACCGGCAAGGCAGAAGTCTGTTCACAAATCGCCACCCGATGACCACGTGAAATGAGTGTCGCCAGATGTTTTTCAAGAACAAAATGGGGTACGCCGGCGAGCGGTACGCGCGCGTCTTTGCCCATCGAACGCGAAGTTAAAACGATGTCCAGCTCACGCGCCAGAAGCTTTGCATCCTCGTCAAACGCTTCATAAAAATCGCCCAGACGGAAAAGCAATATAGAATCTTGATGATTGGCTTTAATATCCAGATATTGCCTTCGAATCGGAGTTTCACTGCTCATTTTGATGAAATCATTTTAACAGAAACTCTCTCACAATTTCAGCGATATTTTTGAGATTAGAGTGAATTTTTTTGACTTGGGCGAAAGTAATGACGATTAGAACCGTTTGTAAATCTTGAAATTCTCTGGTTAGAGATTGGCGCGCGCGGTTTAAATCGGTTTCCGAAGAGATAACGAGAAACGGTTTTGTACGCTGGGCTTCGTATGCGCGTTTTAATTTTGCAAATGCCGAATCGAGATTACCTTTACTTTGGACTTCGAAGACGTGTGAGAGACGCAAACTTTTTCTGTTTTCGCGCCAAATGACATCATAAAACTCAAATTCCTTTTCAGTATAAAAACCGAGACTTGTTCCGATTTCCAATAACATTTCCTGGATATTACCGTGTGATATTGAGGTTGTTTGCGGTTTTGTGATAGTGAAGCCGGAAGCTTCCAAATCTACTTCGATTCTTCCTTTGTCAGTGATTGACCAAACACCTTTTTTACGAGTTACAAGGTTTTTTTCGTTCAACATTTTACCGGCTTTTTGAACTGTTTTCCGCCAGCTTCCATTCTTTCCTTCTTTTATTCCGCTCACTTCTTTTTCAAGTAATTGCGGAAAATAATCTAAAAGACGAACATATAAAAAACGCACGTCATCTGTTCCACCCGTCGCGACAAGTTCTTGCAAGATGGGTATTTCAATTAAGGAAAATTTGGGAATCGACATTTATAGAATCTTTTTAAAGTTGTCGAAATTGTTATTTATCAATTTACTTTTTAATTCGTCTAAATAATCTGTCATCACCGCTTCGAGTTCGTTGGTAACCTTTTTTCCGACAATTTTATCAACAAACTCAAAAGCCATCAGCTCGCCAATTGTAATAAAAATTTCCGGCTTGAAATGTCCTCGAAATTCATACCTGATTACTAAAGGACAAACCAGGCAATTGCCGGTTTGTTCAATTATTTTAGCCAAACCATTAAAAAATCGCAGAGGACGGATGTCATTATGAAGAATTTCGCCCTGCGGAAATAGCAAGAGTGTTCTGTTTATTTTTTCGGTTAAAATTTTAATGGAGTATTTAATACTTTTTACAGCCTCAAGAGGATTATCTCGCGCCACCGAAAAGGCTCCCAAGCGGCGAAAAAATCTTAATTTCCGCAATTGTTTTTCCTCCATCATAACGTATCTGTCAAATACAAAATTCGATAAAACTTCCAGAATCACTAAACCGTCCCACCAGCTTGAATGATTCGCATAAATAATAAGAGGTAAGTTTGGTTTTTTATTCTCCAAAGATTTTAAGCCTAAAACTTTTATGGAACCAAAACGTCGTTTGAGCAATTTGCGGTTGTAGATAACAAAAAATTTTTCGAACAAAAAGTTTTTCTTAGCTTCCAACATATTTTTTTGGTATTCTATAGTTAATACGGCAAGTAATTTCGTAAGAAATCGTTCCTGTTTTTCGTGCCAACTCTTCAGCCGTTATGCTCAATCCGTTGTTGCTTCCGATGATAATTACCTCATCATCTACTTTAACATTTGGGACGCTTGTAACGTCAACAATTGTCCAGTCCATCGAAACCCTTCCAACAACCGGTGCAAAACAATTATTAATGATGACACGTCCGCAATTAGAGAGAGACCGCGCAAAACCATCTTGGTACCCGATCGGAATAGTTGCTATTAATGAATCTTTGTTTGTCATAAAGGTTCGGCTGTAACCGATCGATTCACCTTTTGGAACTTTTTTTAACTGAGATATTCGGGTGTGAACCGACATCACGGGTCTTAATTCGGGTTTGTCCACCCCTGCCGGTAAAACGTCATCGCCCAAGCCATATAAAATACCGCCAAGTCGCACCATATTCCCGAGGGAATTTTCGTGAACAACAGCGCCGGGCGAGTTAGCTAAATCTCGAAATGTCGGTTCAATTCTATTTTCAGCAAAAATTTTCAAAACATCTTCAAATCTTTTAATTTGCAGATTTGTAAATTCATTTTCCTGTAAATTGTCGGCGGCAGCAAAATGAGTCATTATTCCCTGGATATTCAAATTCCTAAAATTCTTTAATCGTTCAACAAAATTTTTTACTTCATCTACCCTGACACCAATGCGCCCCATTCCGGTATCAATTTTTATATGGACATTAACGACAACTCCTTTCTCTTGGGCTGCTCGGTTCAAATTTTCAGCTTGTTCGAGACGGTATATAACCGGAGTTAATTTTTCTTCAATCAAAAGTTTCTCTTGTCCGCTCCAAAAACCTCCTAAACATAAAATTGGTAATTTTATTTTATTCGCACGCAGTTCTAAGCCTTCTTCCGGCAGGGCAACGCCCAACCATTCAACTCCAATAGACTCAAGTTTTTTTGCACACTCGACCGCACCGTGACCATAACCGTCGGCTTTAACGACAGCCATATAATTTATATTTGCGCCAATAAATTTTTTTGCAGAATTAAAATTGAAGGCAAGATTAGCAAGATTTATTTCTGCACAGGTTGGTCTTTGTCCAAATATTGTATCCATCAAGCGGCTATTATCAATAGTATAAAAGACTTTAGTTTAAGAGTTTGCTTTAACTGTCATTGCGTAGACCTTTAAAGTATTTTCTAAAGCGGGATATTACCATGTTTTTTCGGTGGATTGGTATCACGCTTATTTTGGAGAAGAGAAAGTGCGCGAATAATTTTTGGTCTGGTGAAAGCCGGTTCGATTACTTCGTCTATAAAACCTTTTTGAGCAGCAATATAAGGATTTGCAAATTTGTCTTCAAATTCGGAAATCTTTAATTTTTTGAAAGTCTCCGGTTCATCCGAACCAAGTATTTCGTTTCGGTATAGTACTCCGACTGCGCCTTCAGCGCCCATTACGGCAATTTCCGCAGTTGGATAAGCAAAATTCAAATCTGTTCGAATATGCTTTGAAGCCATCACGCAGTAGGCTCCGCCGTAGGCTTTACGAGTGATAACAGTTATCTTCGGGACGGTTGCTTCGGCAAAAGCGTAAAGAAGCTTTGCCCCGTGCCTTATAATACCGAAATGCTCTTGATTAATGCCGGGCAGGAATCCGGGTACATCTTCAAAGGTAATTAAAGGAATATTAAAGCAATCGCAAAACCGGACAAATCTCGCTCCCTTAACCGAAGCATCGATGTCTAAAACTCCGGCTAGAAAAGCCGGTTGATTAGCAACAATTCCAACAGAAAAGCCGCCAAAACGGGCAAAACCGACAACTAAATTTGGCGCATAATGCTCTTGCACTTCAAAAAAATAATTATCGTCCGTCACTAAATTAATCAAATCGCGAATGTCGTAAGGCTGCGTGGAAACCTCCGGAATCAAGGTGTTTAGTTTTTCTTCGACGCGATTTGAAGGATCGCTAGTAGTAATAAACGGCGGATTTTTCATATTGTTTGAAGGAACAAAAGATAAAAGTTCGCGGGTTAAAAGAAGACAATGTTCGTCGTCATCGGCGGCGAAATGCGCGACTCCGCTTTTTTGATTATGCGTCATCGCGCCGCCTAATTCATCTTTTGTAACTTCCTCGTGGGTTACGGTTTTTATTACCTCCGGTCCGGTGATAAACATATAAGAAGAATTTTTAACCATGATATTAAAATCCGTAATCGCCGGGCTGTAAACCGCGCCGCCGGCACAGGGTCCCATAATACAGCTAATTTGCGGAACGACACCGCTGGCTAATGTATTACGAAGAAAAATGTCAGCATAACCGGCTAGTGAAACAACTCCTTCCTGGATTCTCGCTCCACCCGAATCGTTAAGACCAACGACCGGCGCGCCGATCTTCATCGCAAAATCCATCACTTTACAAATTTTAGCGGCGTGAGTTTCCGATAGAGAGCCGCCAAAAACAGTAAAATCCTGCGCAAAAACAAAAACTTCTCTGCCGTCCACTAAGCCATGTCCGGTAACGACCCCATCACCGGCAAATTTTTGTTTCTCGAGCCCGAAGTCGTTTGAACGATGAACGACAAATTTATCGAATTCTTCAAACGAGCCTTCATCGAGAAAAAAATCAATTCGTTCACGCGCGCTCATTTTGCCTGCGTCGCGTTGTTTTTCGATACGCGCTTTCCCACCGCCTTGTTCTGCAAGGCGTGATTTTTCCTGGAGAATTTCGAGTTTTTTCATAAATTATTGTCTGGAGATTGCAATGAGTGATAGTTTAGCGAGTTTGCAAAATTTTGCAAAATTAAATTTTTATCCAAAACTCATCGCTCGAATTTAGAAATTCACAATCTCTCTTTCGATTTGCGGGAGAACTTTATCTCGAAGTCTTTTGACAAATGAAGATGCTTGACGCAGTTCCTCGCTCGTGTCGGAAAGATTCAGATTTATTTCAGCCAATATTTGTCGAAGACTGTTTCTTTCAGCTTCAAGGGTTCTTCGACGACTATCTCGAATTTCCTCTGTTTTGGTCGTGCCCAGAAAAGCGATATTGCGGTCGATGCCTTCGGGCGTGGAGTCCCGATCAATCTGCGCCATGCGAGTTTTGACAGTGGCTTGTCTTTCTGTTAAATCTATCTGAAATTTTTGTAAAATTTCAAGCCGTTGCTCGGCACGAATGAGAATTTCAAAAGCGAGCAAAAGATTTTGTTGTTTCTCGCTGAATTTCAATCCTTGCGGCAAGCGTTCGAGAAATGCAGTGAAATTTTTGTTAAAAGTTTGCAATGATTTAGAAACCTTTGTTAATTCGGCTGAGATATTATCAATCGGAGTATATGATGGAATGGATTGCTCGGGCTTAGCAACAGATTGATTATTTTGGGCAAAGATTTGATTTGATAAAATTATCACGAAGACGAAAAACAGAAATGTTTTTGCTTTCATTTGTTTTACTCCTTATTTTTTGTGTAGCGTTTTAACTGATTCAACGCTTGATTACAAACTAAGTTCCAAATTTAACATCATCAAGCGTGAATTTATAACTTTGTTTCAAACAACCATTCGTTTTCTGATACTCCGCAGCGACCATTCGACAAAAAACAGGGAAGTGAGTAACAGATAAATTATTTCGTAAATGTGCCGGATCGCAAAATTTCCGTTCAGACACGCTCGTGTTAAGTCAATCACCGCTGTAGTCGGAAGAATGTATGCAACAATTTGCAGCCAGAATGGCAAAAGTTCAACCGGAAACCAGGCTCCGCAAAGAAAAATTGTCGAAAAGAAAAACGCAAAAAAAACATTAAAACTACCAATGTCAAAAATTCGCGCAGTAAGACCCAAAGCAGCATTTCCAAGCAAAATGCAACCCAAGATCAGAGGCAGAATTGCCAGAGGTGTCAGGATGGAAGTTGCCGAGCCGAAAATTATTACCAGAGGCAAAATGAAAAGACAATCAATAACACCTTTACTCACAGCCCAGAGGATTTCACCGCAGGCGAGAGATTCGGCATTGATTGGCGTGGCTAAAATAGCGTCATACGTAGATTGATAAACCATCCGAAAAAATGCGCCGTAGGTCATTTCGAAAATTGTTCTCATCAAAACCGTAAATGCCAAAACACCTGCTCCCACAAAGGATAGATAACTCATCCCTTGTACTTCTGACGCAACCAGAGACCCGACTCCGAAACCGAAGGCGAAAAATGTAAAAATGGGTTCGATAATCGGAGCAATTAATTCGGTTTTCCAAAGTCTTCGGTAAACAAGAAAATTTCTTTGCCAAACAGCTTTAGCATCTATTAAATCAATTTTTGTTATTGAAAGTGTCAAAGTTAAATTTCTCGTTAAAAGGGAATTGACGATTATCGATTAGCTTTAAAAGTTGAGCCAAGCTGTTTTTTGTTTTTTTGACGAGTTGTTCTGAGTAATTATATTTTTTGGTATTTTCTTCAAATTCATCAACGTCCAAAATTTCACATCGGTAATCATTCCAAACGATTATATCAATATCGAGATCAATATAATTTAAAGTATTATTTTCAAAAACAGGCGGTTTATTTATATTGCAGTAAAAATTTCGCAAACTTCCATCCGGTTCGTGAAATCGAAATATGTTAAACCAACGATCAAACCAATAATATTCATAACTCAAAGTTCCACGTCTGATAACGCCTAGATGTTTATGTATAATTTCATTTTTAAATTCACCAAACAAAATTAATAATGATGCATTTTGTTCAATTA
>JALZOH010000517.1 GCA_030857305.1 Acidobacteriota bacterium | reverse complement strand
CTCACCAGAGAGACGCAACACAAAACAATTAAAGCAAATTGATTGAAAGATTTATTTTGCCGCAAATGTAACTTACATTTTGCAACATTTTGGTCTGTCAATTGCCGACTGCCGATTACATACTGCATTAGTGCTGGGTCACTTTTAATTTTCTTCATTTTTGTCGTTCGTAGTTTGATTGATATTTGTTTGATTTACCTGATTTTCTTCATCGGACTGTTCTTTTTCTTCAGTCGTTTCCGACGCATCGGTTTGTTCTTCATCATTTGGCGGTTCACCCTTTTGGTCGCGAATTTTTAAAATCCGCGCTTCGTCGTCCTCATAAACCATTTCGCACCAACCGCTTTCCAGACAGTTTTTGATGAAATCTTCGTTTTCCTTGGCATCTGACATTACGAAATTCGCGCCGAATTTCTCGCGGATGACTGGCGCCGGGTCTTCGACTTTGCCGGAAGTTATCTCGCCAATAAGCTTATAAATTTCGGGATTTTTTGTATAAAGATAATTCGGGTCGAGTCCATAGACGTAATTGTGCTTTGTATCGAGAAAAAATAATTTTGGAAAATCATCCCAGTTGCAGTTAAAAATTCGCTCGCCTTCGGGAATGTTTTCGTTTGCCCAAGTCATCGCGCGGCGGTATTTATCGTTCGGCTCGTTACTTTGAATATTGGAAATTAAGCCGTCTTCCTTAAAATTAAACCATCGCGTCAGATTTATTCCGGCGATGTTATAAAACATCCACAAAACTAAAATTACCCCCAGCGTCCAAACTCCGATTTCCTTGATAATTTCATAAGTTTTCTGGCTTTTGCTTTTTTTATTCGAATCAATTTGAGCTTCGGTTCTGATTTCCGAATCTCCCTGCGATTGAATATTTGAAATTAGAAAATCCCTCCAACTGATTGCGGCAAAAAGTATGGCAAACGGCGGAAAATATTCGGCAAAGCGTTTCGAGCGAAACTGCGAAACGAGCAGCACCGTGACAAACATTAAAAGAAATGTTGATTTCTCAGGCAGTTTACCGCTTCTCGGCGCGAACAGAATATAACCGATGAGCATCGCCGTAAATGCGACCGGAAAATTCAGTAAAAGCTCGACGCCCGAATACGGATACCATTCGCCGCCGACCGCCACGGCAAAGTCGCCGACCTTAAATTTTTCGAGAAAATGTTCGACGAAAAGCCAAATGTTTTGGGGAAAATAGGGGTTGATCACGTTTCCCAAAACCATTCCGCCAAAAGTATAAGCAACCGGGCGCCACTCAAATCTTCTTTCGTTCCAGGCAACGATTAGCGTCCAGATAAAGGCGGCGATAAACAGCATCGGGAAAAGGCTGTAAGTCCAGACGAACACGAACATTAGAGGCAAAAGCCAAACATACTTGCGCTCAAACAAAAGATAAATTCCGGCAATCGTGTAAATAATCGTCAAAGGCGGCGCTTTCGCCATATTCATCCGAAAAAAGAACGAATTGGCGCAGGTTAAAAGCGCGGCTAACCACAAAAGCAAGTAGTCAACCTGGTAGCGAAACATCAGCCAGTAAACCGAAAAAATTGCCAGGCTGCCATAGAAAACCGCCGCAATTTTCGCCGCCATTACAGGTTCAAAAAACCACAAAAAGGGTATTTGCAAAAGATGAAAAAGAAAATGGTGGTCGGCGTAATCCTTTTGATTCAAAACGGTCAGGGGAAGCCACGTAAAATCCGGCAGCCATCTGCCCTGGCGGAAATTTTCCCACAAAAGCGAACTCCATTTGATGTGATAATAACCGTCCCAATCGCCGCAGCAAATCGCCTGCGTAGAAAATTGCAGCAAGACCATCAGCAGAACGATGACGAAAAAACCGAAAATTAAGTAAACCCAACGAATAGCTTCTTCGGTGCCGAACCATTCCTTCCAACCAGGCTTGGTTTTCGCAGGTAAAACGGTGCTAGGTGCGGGCATTGTTGCCGGGCTGTTATTTATTATTTCTTCCATTTATTAAGAACTTTTTTTAATGTATCTGAAAAGATAAAATTATTTCAAAAAATATCACGAATGGGCTCTAAACTTCTAATTATAAATATTTGAAAAGCACAGGTTTTGACTAAGTTTTGAAAAAACACATTTGCTAAACGAAAATCTAAAATCTAAAATCTAAAATTCGATTATGTATCCAAAAGGAAATCTTTTCGTTCCTGCTTCGCACGGCAAAATAGAAGTGATTTTGAAAGAGCCGGAGGGCGAAATCAGAGGCGTCGCGCTCGTGTGT
>JALZOH010000516.1 GCA_030857305.1 Acidobacteriota bacterium | reverse complement strand
GCCGTATTCCAACCAAATATAAATCCTTCGCGCCTTGATTTTCTTCGACAATCTCAGAGGCAAGGCGAGACAACGCCCGCTTCATTCGCGCATTATCCATAATCCGCGATTTTTCAACTAAATTAAGTTCGTCTGCCATTCTGCCAGAAATCGTAACACTGCACAGTTCAAAGTTTCAAGTTCAAAGTTTTTACATTTCACTTTTATCATTTATCATTTATCAATTTTAAGATGTCGAAATTTTACCAATCCATCATTCGCCCGCTTCTTTTTCGTTTTCCCACAGAAACGGCTCACGGGTTGGGAATTGATTCGTTAAAATTTGCTCTAAAGTCCAAAACCGCTCAAGATTTTATCGCGGAAAAATTTGCGTGTGATGAATTTGGCGAACTGCAAAGGTTCGGTTTGAAGTTTAGAAATCCTCTCGGAGTCGCCGCGGGCTTTGATAAAAACGGTGTTGTTGTCAATCAACTTTCCGCGCTCGGCTTCGGTTTTGTCGAGGTCGGAACGGTAACTTTCAATCCGCAGAAAGGAAATGAAAAGCCGAGAGTTTTTCGTCTGCTTGAAGATAAAGCGTTGATCAACCGGCTTGGTTTTAACAACGAAGGAACGGCAAAAGTTGTTGGAAGATTGAAAAAATCACGTCCGAATTGCATTCTCGGCGTGAACATCGGAAGAAATAAAGATGTTTCAAATGAAAACGCCCTCGAAAATTATTTGGCGAGCTTTGATCTTGCATCTGAAGTTGCAGATTACATCGCCGTCAATGTTTCCAGTCCAAACACGCCTCATTTGCGCGAACTGCAAAAAGCCGACGCCCTCGAAGAACTTCTTAAAGCTTTGCAAAAGAGAAATCAAGAACTTCTCTCAAAACCGCTTTTAGTGAAAATCGCACCTGATTTGTCGGAACCGGAAATTGAAGCAATTGTGGATATCGCGCTTAGATTAAATTTAGCCGGAATTATTGCGACGAATACAACAATTAAAAGAGAAGGATTACAAACAAAAAATGTTGAATCAATTGGCAGCGGCGGTTTGAGCGGAAAACCCTTGCAAAAGCGCTCAAACGAAGTTATCAAACAAGTTTACAGATGTTCAAAAGGTACTTTACCGATTATTGGTGTGGGCGGAATTTTTGATGCGGAAGATGGATTTGAAAAAATCGCTTCCGGCGCGTGTCTATTGCAGGCTTACACGGGGTTTATTTACCAGGGGATAACATTTGCGCGAGACATAAATTTCGGTTTAGCGAGAATTATTAAAGAAAAAGGATTCGACTCGTTCGATGAAATAATCGGAATCAATTCTAAAAAGTTTTAACGCAGGGCACTGTAAAGATGTAAGATGCAGAGATAAGAATTATTTTGTGCTCGAATCGTTTGTCGATTTAGACGTCAATTATTTGCCGATTATTTATCTTGATTTGACACTCTAAACGCAAAAGTTATAATAAATTCTTTCTGCATTTTGCGCTCCTTTAATCGAAAGTTTATTCTAACAAGTAATGATTGTTGATTTAGTAACAATTAAAGACGCGGAGATTTCGTTTGATTTTGTATTGAAGCCCGATGAAATTGATTTGGAGGGCGATGAGGCAAAACTAAAAAATGAAATTAAAGTTAAAGGAAGTTTGAGAAAGGGAATCGCGCAAACAGATGTTACAGGGAAGATCAACGCCGAAGTCGAAGTCGAATGCAGTCGCTGTTTGCAAAACGCCGAACAATCTCTGGAATTTCCATTTAGCGCAGTATTCGTTACGCCTGAAAATTATACTGATGAAAAAGAAGCGGAATTAAAAGCTGATGATTTAGATGTTTCGATTATTGAAGATGATAAAATAGAGTTAAAGGAACTTGTCCGCGAACAGATTCTGCTTGCCATTCCCGCCCAGGTTTTTTGCCGGGAAGATTGTAAAGGTTTGTGCCAAAAGTGCGGTGCGAACCGAAATTTGATAGATTGTAATTGCGAAGAAAAAGAAATTGATCCGCGCTGGCAAAGCTTGCGTGAATTAAATTTAAATTAAAGGGATTGAAATAAATCATAATTTCAGAAATCGTTTCGCGCAAAGAAATAATTCTATAGAAAATTACATTTTTAACTTTTTATTTAATAGAGGAATATTATGCCAAATCCAAAAGGAAGACATTCAAAATCGCGCAAAAATCAACGACGCGCTCACGATGCGCTCAAATTGCCGCAATATTATCTTGACAAAGATACGGGCGAAGCCTTGAAACCTCATCGCATCAACC
>JALZOH010000002.1:23085-23473 GCA_030857305.1 Acidobacteriota bacterium | reverse complement strand
CGAGCTTCAAAGGCTTAGAGATTGAAAAGGGCGATACGGTTATTCTTTCCGCACGAATTATTCCGGGCAACGACCGGGCAATTTCGCGGCTGATCGGACAAATTTACAAGCGCGGCGGAAATATCATCGAAGAAAAACGTCGCTTGATACACGTTTCGGGACACGCTTCGCAGGAAGATATAAAAATTATGACTGAGACTGTTCAGCCAAAGTTCGTCGTTCCGATTCACGGCGAATACCGGATGCTTTTCCGCCATCGAGAATATATCAAAAATCACATTGCCGGTTACACGGATGAAAACGTAATTCTCATTGAAAACGGTGATGTTTTTGAATTGGGAAGCAATAGCGCCCGCGTGGTCGAAAAAAATGATATCGGGAAGATATT
>JALZOH010000002.1:0-23075 GCA_030857305.1 Acidobacteriota bacterium | reverse complement strand
TACGAAATTGTCCGCGAAAGAAAAAAATTGGCGGGTAACGGTTTAATAACGCTGGTGGTAGCAATTGACAAGGAAACAAAAAAATTAAAAAGTGAACCGCAAATCACAGTTCAGGGAATGGCAGGAATTGACCCGCTCAACGGGTTCTTGCAAAGCGCCAGAGATACAATTTCGGACGCGGTGGCGGGGATGAAGCGAGAAGATTTTTTTGATAAAACCTTTGCTAAAGAAGCTTTGCGAGTTCATCTAAAGCGTTTTACTCAACAGGAAACCGGATCAAAACCCGTGATTATTTCGTCGATTGTCGAAGTGTAGAAATGAATCCAATCGAATTGTTAAAAAGTGCTCGAGTTGAAGTAGCGCCCGAAACATTTTTTCTCGTTTCTCTGCCGCACAAAGATTGGCTGAAACTTCTCGAAAATCCTGAACTTTCTCCGCGAATGACCGCGCCGTTTATGATTTTTCGTGATAAGTGGGAAGTGACGCTCCTTCTTGACGACGTTGACTTTGGCACAATTCGTTACGCGATTCGAGACGCGAAAATACAAGGGAATTTTCGGCTTGTGTCATTTGATATTAAACTTGATTTCGCAATCGTCGGGTTTTTAGCTGAGATTTCAAGGATTTTAGCCAGCGAAAACATCTCAATTGTTGCCCTTTCCGCTTTTTCACGCGACCACATTTTGGTTAACCAACAAGATTTAGCAAAGACTTTGAAAGTTTTGGGCGAATACGTCGGTGAACTTTGCTAACGGAAAATGAAAAGTGGAAAATGCAAAATGATTTCTATTTTCTACCTTCCATTTTTCGTTTAATTTATGTTTTGGAAAGATAAAATTATATTTCTAACCGGGGCATCGAGCGGAATCGGCGAAGCTCTGGCATTGGAATTATCAAAACGCGGCGCAATTCTCGGTCTGCTTGCGCGGCGTGAAGAACTGTTAAGAAAAATCGCCGGAGAATGTGAACAAAATCGCGGAATAGCGAGGTATTTTGCAGTTGATGTAACCGATGCAAAAATGGTTTCCAGCGCGGCGGAAGAATTGCGCAATGAATTCGGCAAAATTGATATTCTGATTGCCAACGCGGGTATCGGCGGAAACGATGCGGAAACGCGAAATCTAAATGCCGACGCCGTCGCCAAAGTTATCAATATCAATCTTCTCGGCGCGGTCAATGCGGTTTCCGCCGTTCTGCCGCAGATGCTGGAAAATAAAAGCGGTCATCTCGTCGCTGTTTCAAGTCTGGCAGGTTTTCGCGGGCTGCCGAAATCCGCCGCTTATTCGGCGAGTAAAGCGGGAATGACCGCTTTTTTTGAAAGTGTGCGTTTAGATGTGCGGGCGAAAGGAGTTGCCGTGACAATTATTCAGCCCGGATTTATCAAAACGCCTTTAACTTCCGGCAGAACGAGTAAAATGCCTTTTCTCATGGAACTCGAAGATTCGATTCCACTTTTTTTGAAGGCGATTGAAAAAAAGAAAAAATTCGCTGCTTTTCCATGGCAATTGGCGATGATTGTGCGGGCGGGAAGATATTTTCCGGCTGGGCTCTACGATAAAATCGCGGAACGCGCCGGATATAGAGAATAGAAATTTTCAAATTACAAGTGACGAAAAACCAAGCCGTATAATAAATGACAATCGGTAACATTAAATTCTATTTAAATGCTTAACTTGGAATGAGTAATTAACTTAAATTATGAATCTTCTGCAAGCAATAATCCTCGGAATTGTGCAGGGCTTAACCGAATTTATTCCGGTTAGCTCAACGGCGCATCTTGTTTTTGCCAGCCGCCTGACCAATCTTTACAATGGAAATCCCGAACAGGTAACCGCGACTATTGCCGTTCTGCAACTCGGAACTCTTTTAGCCGTATTTGTTTATTTTGCCTCTGATATTTTAAGTATTAGTGCCGCATTCGTCCGCGACCACTGGGCTTTGATCACCAGGAAACACGGGCTTCGGTTTTCAGGAGCGCACGGCAATCGCCCGCTCTGGCTTTCTGATGAATCCTGGCTCGGCTGGCTGATCATTATCGGTTCAATCCCGATCGGCATTGTCGGTTTAGCATTCAAAGACACGATTGAAGGAGCGGGAACAAAAAATCTCTGGGTGATTGCCATTATGCTCGTCTCCATCGCGGTTTTATTAGCCTTTGCCGAACTCGTCGGAAAGAGACGCAAAGAAATCTCCGATTTTGGATTGATTGATGCGATTGTTGTCGGTCTCGCGCAGGTCTTATCGCTCGTTCCCGGGGCAAGTCGTTCGGGGTCAACAATTATGGGCGGACTCCTGGTCGGGCAAAAAAGGGAAGCCGCCGCCCGATTTTCCTTTCTTCTCTCAATACCGGCGATTACCGCCAGCGGTCTGCTCGAACTCCGGGAAGCGTGGTCGCTTCTGCCGCCCGAAAGCTTTATACCGCTGCTCGCGGGGACAATTATTTCGGGTGTTGTCGGTTACGTTTCAATCTATTTTTTACTCGCCTTTTTGCGAAAAAGATCGACAGCGATTTTTATCGGCTATCGCATCGCGCTTGGTGTTACAATCTTAATATTGCTGTGGCAAGGCATAATCGATCCGCAGAATTAAACAGTCATCAGTTAACAAAAAGCTGATGACTGATGACTGATATGAAGCGCTGGACAATCAAAAAACATAATCACGACGAAGTGAAACTGCTGGCAGGTGAGCTAAAAGTTTCGCCCATAACTGCCGCGCTGCTTATTTCACGCGGTTATGAAAACGTTGAAAAAGCTTTCAAATTTTTGAATCCGAATTACTCGGATTTGCACGAGCCGAATCTCTTAAAGGGGATGGAAGAATCTGTCGGGCGGATTCTGAAAGCCGTCGAAACGGGCGAAAAAATTTTGGTTTGGGGTGATTATGACGTTGACGGTACGACCGGAACGGTGGTTTTGCGAAAAGCTCTTGAGATTTTGGGCGCAAAAACAGGTTTTCACATTCCGCATCGTTTTACGGAAGGTTACGGCATCAATATTCCGGCTCTCGAACAAGCGAAAAACGACGGTTACACCCTGATTATCAGCGTCGACTGCGGCATCAGAGGATTTGAGCCGCTTGCCTGGGCGAAAGAAAATGGTTTGGATGTGATTGTTACCGACCATCACTTGGCGGACGACTCGAAGGGAAATCCGCACGCTTATTCAGTTGTTAACCCGAATCAGGCAGAGTGCGCGTATCCGGACAAAAACCTTGCCGGCGTCGGTGTTGCTTTTAAGCTCGTCCACGCTCTGCTTCGCGAACGAAAGAAAGATAAATATACCAGGGGATTTCTGAAAATGGTTGCCATCGGGACGATTGCCGATGTAATGAGCTTGACGGGCGAAAATCGAACGATTGTTTCGCTCGGGCTCAAGGATTTGCCGAAGGCGGTCAATTTTGGACTCAAAGCGCTGATGGAAGTTGCCGACTGCAATAACGAAATGACCAGTTACGACATCGGCTTTCGCATCGCTCCGCGCATCAACGCCGCCGGGAGAATGGATGCCGCCCGCGAAATCGTTAATCTTTTTGAAGCTGAGACGTTTGAAGCGGCGCGGAATTTGGCGGAAATGCTCGATCTGCGCAATCGTGAGCGTCAAAAGATACAAAAGGAAATTACGGAACTGGCGTTCCTTGAAACGAAAAATATTACAGAGCAAAACTTTATCGTCGTCGCGGGTGAAAATTGGCATCGCGGTGTGATCGGTTTAGCCGCCTCGAAAATTGCCGAAAAACTTTACCGTCCGGTAATCGTGATCTCGATTGAAGAAGACGGTATCGGACACGGCAGTGCGCGCGGTATCGCCAATTACCATTTATTGAACGGAATGGATTCGTGCGCGGAACTGTTTGAAAGTTACGGCGGACATGCTTCCGCCGCCGGGATGCGAATCAAAAAAGAAAACATCGTAGAATTGCAGAGGAAATTAAACGAGCACGCCGGCAGTATCTTATCGCCCGAAGATTTTATTCCTGAACTGAATGTTGACGCCCACGTTTCTTCCGACACCTTGAGTCTCGATTTAGTCGAAGAATTAAAGCGATTCGAGCCGTTTGGGATAGGAAATCCGCGACCGAAGTTTGTTACCAAAGACCTTGTTTTAGTCGGCGATCCCTTTGTGATGAAGGAAAAACATCTGAAGCTGAAGCTTATCAACGACAAAGGTAAACAGTTCGAAGCCGTCTGGTGGGACGGTGTTGACAAATCAAAAAAGCAAACCTTAAAACCAAAATCCCGCATCGAATTGGCTTACACGCCCGAAGCTAACACTTGGAAGGGAAATACGCGTCTCCAGCTTTCGGTTGAAGATGTACGAACCGTTTAGAAACAAAATTATGGATTTAGCAGTCAAATGGCAGGAATTGATAAACAATCCTTTTTTTCGTGATATTCCTTATAAAGTCGAACTAAATAAATACGGCACTATTTTGATGAGTCCCGCTTCCAATCGGCACGGTATTTTGCAGTATAAAATCGGGAGGAAAATCGAAATAGCGAAAAAAAGAGGCATAGTTATTGTCGAGTGCTCCATCTTAACGGGCGAAGGAGTGAGAGTTGCCGACGTTGCTTGGGCATCCGACGAGTTTTTTGCGGAATTTGGCGATAAAACGCCTTATCCGAAAGCGCCGGAAATTTGTGTCGAGGTAATTTCACCGGGGAACAGCCAAGCCGAAATCGAAGAAAAAATTCGTTTGTATTTAGAAAAAGGCGCTTTGGAAGTTTGGATTGTTTCAGAACATGACCAGATAAATTTCTTTACGCACACGGGAGAAATCAAGGTCTCAAAAGTCGTTGAAAACTTTGTTTGATAATGCCGGAAAACAAAACTCAAAAATTAAAAGATTTTCAATTTCGCGCTAAGCTGCCGCTTATCGTACGTGTTTTTGCCATATTTGGATTGGCAGCGACTGTTTTTGCCATCGTAATTGGATTTTACATGGCGCGCAACAACCGCGAGTTTCGGATGAAAGGCTTTCCGACTGAACTTTCAAAAGATGTCGAGGCGGAAGTTATCGGTTATCAAAGACGGGAAATCGAAGGTGATTTTGTCAAATATTTTATCAAAGCCGATAAAGCCACGACATTTACCGACAAGCATCTGGAATTGGAAAATGTATTTTTACAGGTTTTCGATCAAACGAGCGATAACTCAGATAAAATTTCGGCTGTCAAAGCAATTTATATTCCGATGCCGGACGGAACAAAAAATTTTACGGCATATTTTGCGGGAAATGTGGACATCGAGACGCGCGATGCTCTAAAAGTCGAAACCGAACAACTGGCTTATAATAATCAAACCGAGGTTGCAAACGCCGATGAATATATCGAATTTGCGCGCGAAAATATCTCTGGAAAATCAATCGGCGCAATTGTCAAAATACGGGAGCAAACCATCGAGTTAGTAAAAGATGTTGAAATCGTTTCGAGCGATGTAACTAATAGTGAGCAAACGGGTTCGGGCGGTGAACGCGCGCGAATAAAAGCCGGACATGCTTTTTTTGATCAAATGGCGGGAAGAATCCAATTTGAACAAAACGTCAGCATCAACGTCGTTCCAAACAACGGAAACAATGAATTTGCTCAGCCAACCGATATCAAAGCAGATCAGGCAATCGCTTTTTTTACAAACAAAGAATTGAACAAAATTGACTTAAACGGAAATGTTGACGTTTATCAAAAACCAACAAGCGCGAGCGCGAAATGGACAAAAGCAAAAGCAAATCGTGCCCTTGCGAAAATTTCAAAGGAAGTAAAACAACTCGAATTGTTTGAAAATGTTGACATCGAGACAACGATAAATGAAGCGCAGCCAACAAAAATCAAGACTAATTACGCGCTTTACGAAAAGGATGCCGACAAATTCGAGTTGAAAAACGCCGTTGAAATCGTTACCGTTCAAGACAATCAAACAACCAGAATTACTTCGACCGATGCGGTTTATGAGCAATCAAACGGGAAAATTTTTCTTTTCGGCGGCGGCGAAATTACTCAGGGAAACGATTTTTTGAAAGGTGATAATTTAACGGCAGAACTTTTCCTGAACAAAAATCTCAAGAACGTTTTTGTCAAAGGCAACGCTTACCTGAAACAAATCTCTCCCGAACAAACAACGGAAGTTTCTGGTAACGAACTAAATGCGTTTTTTGGCGAAAATCAGCAATTGCAGAATGCCAACGCGAATGGCGCGAGTAATGCGGTTTTGATTCCGGCGCAAACGGGCGAATATTCAAAAATAAATATCTCCGCTCCAAAAGCAATTAAGCTAAATTTTCGCCCGAGCGGTCTTCTTGAGCAGATGTTGACGGAAGGTCGTACGACAATCGCGCTTAATGCGCCGAACAACAACCCGAATTCATCAAACAAAAAGCTAACGGCGGACGTAGTCAAAACGATTTTTCACCAGAACGGAAAAGATTTAGCTGCAGCAGAAGCCGTCGGAAATGCAGAATTGTCTATCGAGCCGCTACGCTCGGGGGCGGAAATTTATCGAACCACAATTAATGCGGCGCGTTTTGACTGCGCCTTTGCCGAAAAGGGTAATAATGCTAGAAATTGTTCTGCCGATGGAAATGCCAAAGCCGTGCGATTTCCGACGATTGAAAGCGAAAATCGTGGTAAGCAGAATTTTTCGGCTGAAAAGCTCAACGCAAGTTTTAACCGGCAAACTCAGGACATTGAAAATTTGGAGGCGCTTGGGAATGCAAAGTTTTCCGAACTTGATCGCAATGGAATTGCCGACCGCGTAAGTTTTGCGGCAAGCAATGAAATTATCGCGCTCAGAGGCGGTGAACCGACGGTTTGGGATTCCAAGGCGCGAGCCAAAGCGTCTGAAATTGATTGGGATACGAAACTTGAGAAATCCGCTTTGCGCGGCAAAGTCAGCACCACTTATTACAGCCAAAAACAAACCGGCGGCGCAACCCCGTTCGGTCAAACGAATTCTCCTGTTTTTATTACGTCTGAAATTGCGGAGTTTGATCACCGTGCGGAATCGGCGGTTTACAAAGGAAACGCACGCGCCTGGCAGGAAAATAATTATGTCCGCGCCGACCAACTCGTTATTCAGCAAAAGGAAGGCAAGCTTTTTGGATCAGGTTCGGTGCAGAGTCTTTTATATAATGCAAAACAAAAGTCAAACGGCAAGGAGACTTCGATTCCCGTGTACGCCTCGGCGCAAAAACTGTTTTATACAAAAGACAAAAATGTTTTGCGGTATGAAACGAATGTTGACATCAGGCAGGGCACGGACCGAATTGTTGCCGGCGTAGCGGATATTTACTTAAACGACAAAAATGAAGTCGCTCAAACTGTTGCGGAGAACAATGTCGTTATTACGCAGCCAAAAAGGCGCGCCGCCGGCGATTATGCGCAATATAACGTAGTGGATGAATCGGTAATTCTGCGCGGAAATCCGGCGAAAATTGAAGACGCCGAAAACGGTTCTTCGCAGGGAGCGCAGGTGACGGTTTCGTTAAAAGACAATCGCGTGGTCAGCGAGAGCAAAAATAATCAAGTAAATACCGGCAGAATTCGAACCGTTTATAAAGTTAAAAAACAATAAAATAAACGATCGATTTCAAATGTAAAATTGTGATTAGGGGAAACTCAAAAAAACTTCTAAAATTAACTCCAGTGCAAGTTATTAATACCTTCTAATCAAAAGTGTTTAATTTTTTCAAAAGTAAAAAATCAAGTATGGCTAACGGCAGTAACGGAAATGTTCCTGCCGATTCTCTTTGTGGCGTTCATCTGCAAAAAACATACGGGCGGAGACGCGTGGTTGATGATGTCAATATTTTTGTTTTGCAAGGCGAAGTGGTCGGTCTTTTGGGAGCGAACGGAGCGGGGAAAACTACGACGTTTTATATGCTGACCGGTCTGGAAAACGCGGAAGAAGGGAAAATTTTTTTAAATAACCGAGATGTCACAAAGTTGCCGATGTATCTGCGGGCGCGGCTCGGACTCGGTTACTTGCCGCAGGAGCCTTCGATCTTTCGTAAAATGTCGGCTGAACAAAATATTCTGGCGGTTTTAGAAACGATGAAATTTTCACGAAAAGATAGATTCGCCCGCCTTGATGAATTGTTAGGGGAGTTCGGCGTGTCGCATGTTCGCAAAACTCGCGGTGATGCGCTGTCGGGCGGTGAGCGGCGGCGGGTCGAGATTGCCAGGTGTCTTGCCACCGAACCACGATTTATTCTACTCGATGAACCATTCGCGGGCATCGACCCGATTGCGATTGACGACATTCGCGATATTATTCTTTACCTAAGAAATCAAGGAATCGGAATTTTAATCACTGATCATAACGTCCGTGAAACGCTCGGTATCACAGACCGGGCTTATATTATGGCGGAAGGAAAAATACTGCGCAGCGGTAATCCGCTGGATTTAGTCGAAGACCCGGAAGTTCGACGGCTGTATTTGGGTGAAAGATTTAGTTTGTAGTTATGGTTTTTCACTTTTTAGAAGCCAATCGGTTATAATAAAGCCGGATTTTAATTTTTTTATAAAAATTTTCTGATTAGCTTTAAAAATTCTAAATGTCATCTTTAAGACTCACGCAAAAATTATCTCAGCGAATGGTTTTGACGCCCCAGTTGCGCCAGCGCATTGAGATGCTGCAGATGACGACTATCGAATTAAGTGAATTGATCCAACAGGAATTAGTTGAAAACCCGGTTTTAGATGAAGTTTTACCAGATGAGGAGATTCAGGAAATTTCCGAAAAGATTCTTGACCAAAACACGGACGGAGACGACGGAAATTACGAAAACGGTCACGATAAGGATTTTGATAATTCGTCAAGCCCGGATGATTTAGATAATCAGCCTGTTGATAATGCTTCGGAAAACGTTCAGGACTTAGAAACTGAAAATGAAGATTTTTCAGAAGACAAATCCGACGCGTTTGAAGAGGTAGATTACGGGAGGGAATTTCAAGATTATCTTGACCCGGGTTATAAAACTCAAGAGCTGGAATTTAAGGAAGACGCTCCGAGCTTCGACCAGTTTTTGTCGCGCTCGCCTTCATTGACCGATCATCTCGAATGGCAGCTCAACATGCAGCAAATTAGCGATAAGCTGGAAGAAGTCGCTGTTTGCGTTATCGGAAACCTCGATGAAGACGGTCGCCTGACCGCCACCGATGAAGAAATTGCTGAAATGTGCGAGTGTTCATTTGAGCAGGTTGAACGCGCCAGACAAATTGTGATGCGCCTCGATCCGGTCGGCTGCGGCGCGAGGAATGTTAAAGACTGTCTGTTTGTTCAATTGGTAGTTAACGGCGAAGGCGAAAGTTTAGCTTCCCGGTTGGTTTTAAATCATCTGGAAGACATCCAGCCATTTCGCCTTCAGCATTTATCGAAGGATACAGGCGTTAGCGTCGAAGATTTAAATGAAGAGATCAACAAAATTCGCTGTCTCGATCCGTTTCCGGGCAGAGCTTATTCTTCCGAAAAACCAATTTATGTTTCGCCGGAAGTTTATATAGAAAAGTTAGAGGACGATTATATTGTTTATTTTACCGACGACGGAAGCCCGCGGCTTCGGATCAGCCCTTCGTATCATCAATTATTAGACCACCAGGAAACTTCCAAAGAAACAAAAGATTTTATTAAAGAAAAAGTGCGCTCGGCAGTTGACCTGCTACGGAATATCGAGCACCGTCGACAAACTATTTATCGCGTGGTTGAATGTATCGTCGAACGGCAGCGCGCCTTTTTGGACAAAGGTGTGGAATTTATAAAGCCGATGATGCTCAAAGATGTGGCGGAAGACATCGGAATGCACCTTTCGACAATTTCCCGCGTCGTCAATCGCAAATATGCGCATACGCCCCAGGGCGTGATTGAACTGCGCCGATTTTTTTCCGAAGGAATGCTTAATGAAGACGGCGAGGAAGTTTCAACGCGAATTTTGAAATTAAGAATCAAAAAAATGGTTGAAGAAGAAAATACGCAAAAGCCGTTTACCGATGAACAAATCGCCAAAATTTTGACCAAAGAAGGTGTCAAACTATCGCGCCGGACAATCGCTAAATACCGCGACCAAATGCAAATTCCGGGTTCGCGCGAGCGCAAAACGGTTGTTTAATAAAGACTAACGACTTTGAAAGCGACACAGACGGTTTTTGCTTTTAAAATATTTTATACTTTTCATCTGTCGCGCCGTTCAAAGTTTTGTTCTTTGAGTTATTAAGAGAAAAAAAGGAGAAAATTATGAAATTTGAATACACAGGCAGACACATCGAAGTTACTCCAACGATACGTTCTCATGTCGAAGAGCATTTTGAGAGAATAAATCATTTATTTGACGGCAATAATAGAAATGTTCATATAATTATCGAAGTTGAAAAAGGCAAACACCGCTCGGAAATCATCGTCAAATGGCATGACCAGGTTTTAACAGCGACGACCGTAAATTCCGATATGTACAAATCTTTGTCGGAAACTATCGATAAAATTGAAAAGCAAGCTTTAAGATTGAAAAACAAAATTATCGATAAACATCATAAGGCACAAAAAGTCAGCACAATCAAAATGCCAACTGCTGAAATCCAACCCGTGCCATCTACTCCGAAAATTGTCAACACTTCAAATTACCCGGTTAAGCCGATGACCGAAGAAGAAGCCGTTCTCCGACTCGACGAAGAAGAAAATCAATTTCTTGTTTTTAGAAATGCTGAGAATGAGCGTTTTTCGGTGATTTATAAACGCAAGGATGGTAATTACGGTTTAATCCAGCCTTAAATTTTTCGACGAATTTTATAATGCAAATTATTGAAAAAAATACCATTCGAAAGGTAACGATTGCCGATTTAGTGGAAAATTTCCCCGTCAAAATGGAAATAAGCGTTTTGGCGGGGAAAAATGCTTTGCAAAGCCGTTTTGTAACTTCCTCCGGCGTTCAAAAAACAGGTCTCGCCTTAGCCGGGTTTCCCGACTACATACAAACGGGACGAATCCAGATTGTCGGGCAAAGTGAAATTTCATTTCTCGCTCAGCTTAAAAGTAAACAAAGAATTCAAGCGATCAACAATCTTGACCCCAAAAAGATTTGCTGTATCTTGATTACCAAACATCTTGTTCCGCCGACTGAATTGATTGATATTGCCGAACGAAACGAACTGCCCGTTTTGCGCACTTCCGAATCAAGCTCGAATGCCATAAATATTGTTTCGACATTTTTGCAAAACGCGCTTGCGCCGCAAATTATACTTCATGGTGTTTTGCTTGGAATGTACGGTTTAGGAGTTTTAATTTTAGGTGAATCGGGCATCGGAAAATCAGAATGCGCGCTTGATTTAATCACGCGCGGACACCGCCTTGTTTCTGACGATTCGGTTGTAATCAAGAAAATCGGTGATACGCTTGAAGGCTCTTCACCGGAAATGACACGCGAGCATTTGGAAATTCGTGGGCTTGGAATTATAAATGTCCGTGAATTGTTCGGTGTTTCGGCAATCGGTAAATGTCAGAGTATTGAATTGCTGATTGAATTAAAAAAGTGGAAGGAGTCTTTAAAGACTGACCGGCTTGGACTTGATAAACAGGAAGAAAACATATTCGGGTCGAAGATTACAAAGTTTATTTTACCGGTCAGCGCCGGACGAAATGTTTCATCCTTGGTTGAAACGGCGGTTCGTCTGCATCTTTTGCGAGCGGCAGGATTCGATGCTGCGCAGAAATTAACTGATAAACACACGAAGTTGGTTAACCGTATTTGAGTAAAAGCGAAAATTAAATTCTTTTTATGCCGCAAAATAATTTCGACGCTCAGTCATCTTCAAATCTCGTTATAATCACAGGTTTAAGCGGGTCGGGAATGAGTTCAGCAACAAATGCTTTTGAAGATGTCGGGTATTTTTGTGTTGATAATCTTCCTTTAACAATGCTCTCAACATTCTCCCGCCTGCTTCTGCCGAACAAGGAGGAATCCGTTGCTATTGAACGGGCGGCTTTGGTGATAAATATTCGAGAACGACATTTTTTCTCGGAATTTTCGACTGAAATAAAAAAACTGAAAAAAAAGCTGTCTCCGTTTATCTTGTTTTTTGAGGCATCGGATGAAGTTTTGCAGCGCCGTTTTTCCGAAACGCGTCGCCCGCATCCGGCGGATAAAGGAGAAGGTTTGCTCAATGCTATCCGCGCCGAAAAAGAGGCGATCAAAGAAGTGCGCGATATGGCTGACTTGATTATTGACACGAGCGAGCACACGGTTCATACGCTTCGCCTTCTGCTCGTTCAAAAATTCGGTCTGACCGAAGAAGGGACGCCGCTTCACGTTCAGATATTCAGTTTTGGACACAAACACGGTGATCCGCGCCAAGCCGATTTATTGTTTGATGTGCGTCATCTGCCGAATCCATATTTTGAAAAAGGATTGAGAGAGTTGCCCGGAACCGATAAAAATGTTGTAAATTTTTTGAATGCGCAAGCGGAAGTGCAGGAAACAATAAAGCGTTTCATCGATTTATTAGAGTATTTGCTTCCATTATATAAACGCGAAGGGAAATCTTATTTAACCATCGGAATCGGCTGTACAGGTGGAAGGCATCGTTCCGTGATGGTGGCAAACAGTCTTGGCGGAGCGTTAGAAAACGATAATTTTGATGTCACGGTTGCTCATCGAGACGTCTCGAAATAAAGCTTTATAAAATTATGAAAAAAATTGGCGGAGTAATTGTTTCGCACGGACAGGTAGCTAACGAATTGCTTTCAGCCGCCGAAACCGTAGTCGGTACGCTCAATTTTATCACTGCTGTTTCAATCGGTTGGCACGATGATGTTGAAATGGCGAAAGATGAAATTGCCCGCGCCATCAAAAAAGTTTCCGACGGCAGCGGTGTTTTGCTTTTGACGGATATGTTCGGCGGAACTCCGACCAATATTTCAGCGATGTTCATCAAGGAAAATGAAGTTGAAATAGTGACCGGGGTAAATCTGCCGATGGTGATCAAACTCGCTTCACAAAACAAGGAAATTTCTTTAATTCAAATGGCAAAAGAGGTCGAAGAACAAGGCAAACAAGCTATTTATCGAACAAGCCAATTACTGGAGCCTCACAAATAACCGGAGCAGATGATTGAAACGGAAGTGAAAATTGTAAATCAGCTTGGGCTTCACGCCCGCGCCGCCGCTCAATTAGTTCGACTTGCGAGCAGTTTTCAAAGTAAGGTAAATCTCGAACGAAAAGATAATATTGCCGCTGCTAATGCTAAATCTATTTTAAGCGTATTAACTTTGGCTGCCTCAAAAGGGACGAAATTAAAATTATCCGTCGAAGGGATTGACGAAGAAAAAGCCATTATCGCCGTCAAAGAAATCTTTAGTAATGGTTTTGGTGAATTATAAATAATAATTTTGGAGCTTATGTCATTAGATAATCTTGATCATACGAAAAAAAATAAAAAAGTTGGAATTATAGGTATTCCGCTCGGATATGGCGCGGGGCAAAAAGGAAGCGAGCTCGGTGTGACCGCCTTGCGGCTGCCTGATACTGACGGAAATTTGCTCATCAATCGTATTGCAAAGCTCGGGTTTGAAGTAAAAGACTACGGTGACGTCGAGATTGTAAAGCCAAATTATGTTGCCGGGGATGAAGTAAACCCAAAGTATTTAAGTGAGTGGCTCGCCTCTTACAAAAATATTTCTCAAGACATAGGGAAAATTTTGCACGACGAGTCATTTCCGATTATCTTGGGCGGAGACCATTCAGTCGCGCTCGGAACGATTTCAGCCGTTTCGTCTTTTTATCGCGCTCAGGAAAAGGAAATCGGGCTGATCTGGCTGGATGCTCACGCCGACATCAACACACACGAAACTTCACCTTCGGGAAATATTCACGGGATGCCGCTGGCAGCTATTCTGGGATTGGGCGAACCTTCCCTGGTCAATCTCGAAGGTTTTTCGCCGAAAATTAATTCGAATTACTGCGCTCATATCGGTGCCAGAGATTTAGATGAAGGTGAAAAGCGCCGAATTTGGGAACTCGGAATGCGCCCGAATTTTTTTACGATGTACGATATTGACCGGCGGGGGATGCTGGCTTGCGTCGAAGATGCGATAAAAATTGTTTCACAGGCGCCGGGCGGCTATGCCGTAACCTTTGACATCGATATGATTGACCCGCGTTTTGCGCCGGGTTCGGGGACACTCGTGCGAGGCGGGACAACTTACAGAGAAGCCCATTTGGCGCTCGAATTAATTGCAGAAGACGGTGGTATGTGTTCTTTTGAAATTGTTGAAGTAAATCCGCTCCTCGATAAAAGCAATATCACGGTCGTGCTTGCCGGCGAATTGATTCTATCGGCTTTGGGGAAAACCATTTTATAATCTGAATCTTTATGGAAAAAATCAAAATAGGCATAATTTTCGGCGGACGTTCCGGGGAACACGAAATTTCAATTCGTTCGGCAAAAACGGTTATTGAGCAAATCGACCGGGAAAAATTTGATGTCGTGCCGATTGCCATTAGTAAAAAAGGCGTTTGGCTGAATCCTTCCGAATCTTTAACATTGCTGCCTGAAAACGTCCGCAAGAGTTTTAGTAAAACTTCCGAAAATTTTCGAGACGTAAAAATCGCCCTTCTGGGCGATACTGAGTATCAGGGTTTAACCAGGCTTGAAAGCTCTGAAACAGAAAAAACTTTTGCGCCCTTAGACGTAGTTTTCCCGGTTCTGCACGGAACTTTCGGTGAAGACGGGACAATTCAGGGTATGTTTGAAATGGCGGATATTCCATACGTCGGCTGCGGCGTTCTAGCTTCCTCCTGCGGTATGGACAAAGTTGTGATGAAAACGCTTTTCCGCGATGCAGAACTTCTGATGTGTAAGTACGTCTGGTTTTTAAGAAGCGAATGGGAGCGCGACAATAACGCAGTAATTAAAAAAATAGAGACCAAATTCGGTTATCCGTGTTTTGTTAAACCGGCTAATCTCGGTTCGTCAGTCGGCGTATCCAAAGCCTTTGACGAAGAATCTCTAAAAAAAGCGATTGCACTAGCCGCCGAATATGACCGCAAAATTATTGTTGAGGAAGGTTTGGACGCGCGTGAAATTGAATGCGCGGTAATTGGCAATGATGATGCCAAAGCGAGTCTCCCGGGCGAATACATTATCCATGATGAATCGAAAAAATTCCTCGATTACACAGAAAAATATACCGGCACGGGCAACAATGAGTTCGTTGTTCCCGCGGTTATTTCCGAAGAATTAACCGGGAAAATTCAGCAAGTGGCAGTCAATGCTTTTCGGGCGATTGATGGGTCGGGACTGGCGCGCGTAGATTTTTTTCTGCGAAATGATACGGGCGCGCTGCTTATCAATGAAATAAATACTTTGCCCGGACTGACCGATGCTTCTGGTTTTCCGAAAATGTGGAAGGGAACCGGTATAGAATTTTCAAAACTGATTGAAATCCTTGTCGAAGCAGCGTTTGATCGGCATAAAGACAAATCGAGAAATAAAACAATAAAATAAGCCCAAATTGTTAATCGGTCTAAAAACAAAAAACTAACTTGATTTTGTTGAAATTATTGGAGAAACTTGATTTGTGATAAGCTTACAAAACTTATTACTAAACTTGATTTGGTATGTAATTTAACTTACCAATCTTTAATATTTTCAAACTCAGGGAGGAGCAAATTATGTCAGTTGCAAAAAATATCGAAATCACCGCGTCGTCACCGACAAGTTTTGAAGACGCTATCGAATCGGGAATCCGCCACGCTTCAAAATCACTCAACAATATTCAAGGCGCCTGGATAAAAGAGCAAAAAATCAGAATTGAAAACAATCAAGCGACCGAATATCGCGTGATGATGATTTTGACTTTTGTTTTAGATGATTCGGATGATGTAGAAGATGGAAGCGGCAATCGAAACAAAGGGAAATCCGGCAAAGGTAAAAATAAATAATCTTTAATCAAATTTATATTTGGATGGCGGAAAATTAATTTCTTGCCGTCCATTTCTTTTTTACTTTTTCGGAGCTTGGTAACCTTTGCGAGTCCTGATAGTTAGATTCGGACGCGAAATCTTCATTTCAATCGTCCGCCATTTGCCGTCGTTTTTTGTATTTGAAGGCTGGTAGCCGAGTGTGTATTGAGCGCCGAGTTCTTCGACAATATCCTTGAATGCCTGACGCATCGCCACGCCCCCCGGCGTCGGAACAAATAAACCACCGCTTTTTTCGGCGAAGTTTTTCAGAGCACCCTGACTCAGCATTCGTTCGCGTCCGTTAGAATCCATTGCAGACATATCTATTGTGTAAAGCGTAACGCCTGCGGAAAGCGAAGCTTTCAATGCTTTATCGGCAGAATGTTTACTCTGTGTGTCTGCACCGTCCGACAAAACAATCACTGCCTTTCTTTTTTCGGTGCGCTTGGCTAGCTCCTGAGCGGCTTTATAAATCGCATCATTCAAAACGGTCATGCCTTTAGCCTTTAATTCAAAAACGTTTTGAGCAATATCCCGACTGTTTGAAAAATCTTGAACAAGTGATACTTTTGAATCAAAATTATAAATCGATGCCACGTCTTCGATGCGTAAACCATCGAGAAAATTTATTGCAGCGGAACGAGCCAGCGACACGCGTGTTTCCATACTGCCTGAAGTGTCAAGCAAAATCACGGCGGCAAAAGGAGTTTTCTCTGCCTCAAAAAAAGTTATTTCCTGCTCTTTTCCGTCTTCAAATATTTTGAATTTAGATTGAGTTAAGCCGGAAACGGATTTCCCCTTATCATCAATTATTGTCGCATTTAAAACTACTAACGAAGATTCTACTTTAATTATCTCGCCGTCATCTTGCGCGGAAATAGCCGACGAGTAACAAGCAATTAGCAAAATAAAATTAATTATTTTAAATTGATTTTGAAGCAATTTCGACATACCGGAAGAGAAAGACCAGAAGTTTAATTTTTGCGGAATCTGATAAAACGGACAACTTTCAAAAGAATATTGGAACTTTGAATAGCAACCACTGAAACGGTGTGACGGGTTTGTTTTTTTAGCTCAGCAACAAGTTTTCCGGTCGTGCTTTGAAGAGATTTTAACGCGTTCAGAACGTTTGAAGGTTTTTCTTCCGGCTCAATTTCGCCCCTCTCATCATCACCGACACTGTCAGCCCCGATTTCGCTCCGGATCTTTTTTACTAATTTTTCGACTCGATTTAATTTCTTTTCATCCTCAGGAGTTAAAGAATTGTTTTGAGCAAAAGATTTTTCTAACTCGTGGCTGAGCTTGGCAACTTCTTCTCCGCGGGCAAGGAGTTCCTGAAAGTCTTTTTTCTCGGTTTCGATTCTTTGCTTAGCGAGCGATTCTTTGATGCTTTTTGGATAATCTTCTTTGACAGAACTTGGCTTGCCGCTGGCTGTGCTGGCGTCACCCTGAGCGTTAAGGCAAACATTTCCCACAAAAATGAGAAAACTTACAAAAATTATACGACCAAAATTAAAAATCATTTTTTTTGATAATTACTGCGGGTCAATATCTTGTGGCGCATCCGGAGAAATTCCGGTAACCGCTTCGACCAATTTTGACAAATATTCGTCTTCGGCAATGCCTTTGCTTTGCAGAGTTGTCCATTCGGAAGATAATCCGTTGCGCGATTTGCCTTCGACATTTGCCCGGACAGAAACATTATTTTGCATCCCGTCAATTGATTGAACTTCGATAATAAAAGTGTAGCGTCCGCTGGTCCAGGAACTATCAGAATTTGGTAGATCGGCATAACGACTGAGTTCACTACGAGAAATAACTGCTCCCTTAGCAAAAACGTAGGGTTCGGTAACAATTATTCCGTCACCGACGCGGGAAGCCGACTCGTCAACGATAAATTTACTTTCCTTGAGAACTTCAATTATTTGTTTGACTAAAACATCGCGCCGCGAATTCATTTTATAAGGGTTAGCGAGCATTTCACGAACTTTTGTTTTTCCTTTGCCCCAATCATGCGAGCGACCTCCGACACCGATGCTTTGAGTCGATCTGCTGCCTTCTTCCTTTATTTTCTTTGTCTGTGTATCGATGCCTTTTTGCGCGCATACAGCAAACGAAAAGATAAGCGCTAGAGAGAAAGAATAAAATATTTTTTTCATAAAAATCCGTTCAGAAGTTTTTTGACCAATTTTAAATATAACGCAATGTTTGCAGCGAAGCAAAAGGTTTGATGAGGATAAAATTTGAATAGTTGCAAAACCAAACTTAGCTTCTCGAATCAGTTTTTTTTTGCATTTCCCATAACAGCAGATGTTTTAGAAAAGAATGATGGGCGGCAAAACGAGCAATGCAAAAACCGGCTAATCCGTCGCGAAACCCGCCTTTTAAAATGTATGTTTGCAAAAAAGTAGTCATTCCAGTCGTAACTATTTTTGAGACAGTGGTTCGTTTTCCGCGCTCAAACATTTGCCTCGCGGCAAGCGGAGCATAACGCTCACCGATCATTTTATGATGATAAGCCGCATTCGGAACGCTGTAGTGCAAAATGTCATTTTTTAATTTTCCAACCGTCGCGTTTTCATCCATTTGAATTGATTCATGAATCAAAACATTTTTCCATTTTCCTTTTCGGCGGTTAAAAAACCGTAGCTGGTAATCAGGATACCAACCGCCGTGCCGTATCACCCGGTTCATATAAATTGAAAGCCTCGGAATACGGAAGCCGTCGGCTAATTTTGATTCGGACAGATTCTTTAAATTTAATATTTCTTTTTTTAGTTTTTCAGAAACTATTTCATCGGCATCGAGACTGAAAATCCAATCATTAGAAGCCTGATCCATGGCAAATTGTTTTTGGTGAGAAAAACCCTGCCATTTGTTAATAAGAATTTTGGCGCCGAGTGATTGCGCAATTTCTCGTGTGGTATCGGTTGATTCAGAATCAACGACTAAAATTTCATCAGCCCATTCGACTGAGCGGAGAGAGTTGGCAATATTAGCTTCTTCGTTAAAAGTGATAATGCAGGCAGAAATTTTCACGAAAAGATTTTCTCAAACTTCCAGTTATTTATAAAGAGTTGGCAAAACAACTCTTAAAGTAAAATCTTAAATCATTTATCTAAAAGCTGTAAAACACGCTATTTTTGGTCATCCATCGGTGAATCAACTTCAATATTATTTAACCGGAAAGTGGTCGAGGTGGCGCGCTGTAAGTCGGAGAGCGCTTTATTATAATCGGTTTCCGCTCGAATCTCCGCGTTACGCGCATTTGTCAAAGCATTTTCACGTTGAAAAAGTAGAAATGTCGTCGAGCGTCCGACGTCAAAAAGTTTGCGCTCGCCCTGATTTTGGATTTCGGCATTTTCCCTCGCCCTTCGCGCCGTTAAGACTCTCTGCCGCGCCGTTTCAACTGCCTGAACTGCGTTTCGCACCTCGCTAATGACAATTTGTTCCTGGGAACGCATCTGCGCTTGATTCGAATTCTGCTGTATTTCAGCGCCCGCCAGATTTGCCTTTGCCGTTTGATTCCGGAGAGGTAACTGGAAGGTTATGCCAACTGAATAATTCAAAGCATCGGTGCGAAAAAGATTTTGCAGAGAGCGAAAAGTCCCACCGTTCAAGGAATTGGGCAGTCCTTGAACCGGAATTTGTGGGTTCGGAATTTGCTGCGCAGGAGGCAACAAAGCATTAATTCGCTGCCGAAGAAGCTCGTCGTTTCCCGAAAATTGCGAAACAGACAAATTATTATCGACCTGGTTTCCGAGCGACAAACCACCCAATGAAACGGTTGAATTCAAATCTATCCGGGGTTTTGTTTGGTTTTTGAAATAGCTGATATCAATCGCATTAATCTCGCGCTGGAGACGCAGGCGACGCAGTTCAGGACGATTATCCATCGCGTCTTTTAGCGCGTCCTCAATAATAACGGGTTCGTCACTGTAGACAGGTTGATCAATCGGCATATAAGCTTGCGTCCATTCAGGAGAATTCGGGTCGCGCAAGAGAAGTGTCTTCAGAGTATTTTCGGCGATTGAAACTTGTTGGGTTGAAAGTAAAACATCGCCTTCGCGACTGGCAAGTTCAGTTCCAACTTCGGCGCGGGCAAGCGGAGCGGCACTTCCGGCAGCGATCCTAGCTTCAACCTGGCGCAGATTTTCGCGTGCCAGATTCAGATTTGCGACACGGTTCTGCTGGTCGCGCAGAGCAAAAACAAGATCCCAGTAAGCACGCTGAACCTGCGAAATAATTTCAATCGTCCGGCGACGAAAATCGGCATCGGATTGCTGTAGGCGCGTGCGCTGAATCCTAATCTGACGGCGCGTGTTGTCAATCTTAAAATCACGAAAAAGCGGTTGTGTATAATTGACGCCCAGATTGCTGACATAAGTTGTGCTTGAAGATGTTCCGAGACCGGCGGTTTGATTGAAAGACGTGTTATTTTGCGAATTTCTTCCCGTTTGGCTATTGTTGAAAAACGAATTAATACTTCCGCCGCCGCGTTCGATAAGTTTATCAAAGCCGGCGTTGAGCCGAAAATCATTTGAAGCCGTCGAGCTGGTTGATGAACTGCGCGAAAATGTCGGACTCAAGCTAAGAATCGGGTCGTACGCCCCCAAAAGAGAACGAAGCTGAGTTTCCTGAAACCGTACATTGTCACGTGCCACTTCAACATCATTATTATTTTCCAGCGCCTTGCGAATTGCTTCATTAAGCGAAAGCGTCTGTGTTTGACCCGTCTGGATACCAACCCGCTCTAAGGAAACGGAGTAATTATTTGTCGGAGCTTTAATATTTTTTGCCTCGATAGAAATGGAGTTTACAGTTTCGGCTTGGACGGTGTTTTCTTTTGCGTCGGTTATATTTTTGGCAATCTGCGGTTCCGCTTTTTGGACTTGAGCATTGATTTTCACAACACCAAAACCTGACAAAAATATAAAGGCACAACTGGAAAAAACAAAATAGCGTATAATTTTCATTATAAAAAAGCTCCGGGTTTCTAGATATGAATAGATGGAACGTTATAAATTCAAAGGGTTTTTACGTTAATAAAGTTTGGTTTGTTTCAAAAATTTGCCACCGTTTTAATCTTCATGCGTCTATTTTTTTACGGATTAACTGCCAATTTTGAAACTTTGAACTTTGTAGAGATATAAGTTATCTTCAAATTTTTAACCGTCAAATTATTTTCTTGGAGGAATTATTAAAATGGCTATTAAAGTTGGTATAAACGGTTTCGGACGTATCGGGCGCAATGTGATGAGAACCGCACTCGGCGACGCGGACATTGATTTTGTGGCGGTCAATGACTTAACCGATACGAAAACCTTGGCACATTTACTAAAATACGATTCGGTCATGGGCAACCTCAAACAGGATATTTCAGCGACTGAAAATTCAATCAATGTTGACAGCGATGAATTTCGCGTTTTTAGCGAAAAAGACCCGAGTTTAATTGATTGGAATTCGGTTGGAGCAGAAATCGTTATTGAATCGACGGGGCGTTTTACCAATGCCGAAGACGCCAAAAAACATCTCGGAGGAACGGTCAAAAAAGTGATCATCTCCGCGCCGGCGAAAGGCGAAGATGTAACGATTGTTTTGGGCGTCAACGATGAAATGTATGACGCGGGAAAACACAATATTATCTCCAACGCTTCGTGCACGACGAATTGTCTCGCGCCGGTTGCCAAAGTAATGCACGACAAATTCGGCATCAAAAACGCGCTCATGAACACGATTCATTCGTACACAAACGACCAGCAACTGCTCGATTTACCGCACAAAGATTTGCGCCGCGCCCGCGCCGCAGGACTTTCGATGATTCCGACTTCGACCGGCGCGGCAAAAGCCGTTGCGCTCGTCATTCCCGAATTAAAGGGAAAATTCGACGGAATATCCGTGCGCGTTCCGACACCGAACGTCTCGCTGGTTGACGTGGTTATGAATTTGGAAAAAGAAACGACGACCGAGGAAGTCAATCGCGTTTTAAAAGATGCGGCAAATGAAGAGTTGAAAGGCATTCTGCAATTTTCAGAAGAACCGCTTGTTTCGATTGATTTTCGCGGAAATTCGCACTCATCCATCGTTGATGCGGAAAATACAAAAGTCATCGGCGGTAATTGCGTCAAAATTCTTTCGTGGTATGACAATGAATGGGGCTATTCGTGCCGCGTGCGTGATTTAGTTAAGTTTATTGCGAACAAAGGAATGTAAGAAAATTTATAGGGATAGAAGTAGGTAGACGGAGATTAGAAAATCCGATTGATTTTTCCTGAGTCCCTGCTCATCCTTTTTGTCGCTGTAAAAAATGTTTTCAAAGGGTTATGAACAAAAAGACAATTAAAGATATTGACATTAAAGATAAACAAGTTTTTATCCGTGTAGATTTTAATGTGCCGATAAAAGACGGCAAAATCGAAGACGACACGAGGATTCGAGGCGCGATGCCGACAATAAAATACGCGATTGAACAAGGCGCGAAAGTCATTCTGGCTTCGCACTTGGGTAGACCTTTGAAAGACAAAAAGAAGGCGGAAGAAAAAGGAATGCCATACGACGCGAATAAATATTCGCTCAAACCAATCTATGAATATTTGCGTCAAATGCCTGAACTGCAAGAAATTTCGACGCGTGGCGAAGAACCGATTTATATAAGCGAACAGGAAATAAGTTTAGGGAAAGCCGATGTAAAAAACGACAAAGTATTTTTTGCAAAGGATTGTATTGGCGATGAAGTTATAAAACAAATTAATAAATTAAAGACAGGCGAAGTTTTACTGCTTGAAAATTTGCGTCTGCATGCTGAAGAAGAAGCGAACTATGAAGTGTTTGCAAAGCAATTAGCCGAATTAGCGGACGTTTATGTCAACGATGCTTTCGGCGCGGCGCATCGCGCGCACGCTTCAACTGTCGGAATTACAAAGTTTGTCGACGAGGCGGTCGCCGGTCTTTTGATGGAAAAGGAACTTGAATTTTTATCGAAAGCCTTAAATAATCCCGAACGCCCATTCGTCGCAATTTTAGGGGGAGCAAAAGTTTCCGACAAAATTCCGGTTATCGAATCATTAATCCGGCGAAAAGTAGACAAACTTCTGATTGGCGGCGCGATGGCTTACACATTTTTCAAGGCGAAA
>JALZOH010000102.1 GCA_030857305.1 Acidobacteriota bacterium | reverse complement strand
AACGACTGCTTGCCGAACTTGTGCAGCTAATAAGAAACGAAGATAGAATGCAAAGAGCGAAAACTGTACGAACTTGGATAAATTTGATTCGCGCCATAATAGAAATCCTTCAAAGAATACTAACCAGGAATATCTGAAAACAGATTTGGGGAAGAGATATGTTAAGTAAATGTTAAACTTCGTTAAACTTACCACTTCTTAAAATTACAGGCAAGAAAAATTTCCGCAGACATTAAAAACATGATTTGAATAACAATAAAAAACACGGAAATTTTAACTTGCTATTTCGATTCACCGTTTGCTTTTTTTGGTTGCCAGTCATTATCAATCTTTACGGCTTTGAGCGAGGGAGCGTCCAGAGTATTGATTTCAAAACCCTGAACGTAAGGCTTGATTAAAGAATAAGATGTTGAAAAATACAAAGGAATGGCGGGGAACTCAAAAATAGCTTTGTCTGCCGTTAAAAATTCTCCGTTTTCTTCATCTTCGGGCGACAAAGGTAAATTATCACTCGATTCATCGTTGTTTGGCATCTTAAGGTTGGATTTTTCGTCCTTTTCTATTTCGATATTTGATTCGTTTTCCCTAATCGGTAGATTTTTATTCGATTGAGTTTCCTTGATTTTTTTAACCGGGAAAATCTTCAGCATATTAGCTGTTTCGTTTGATGTCGGCAGCACAACACCGCGTCTTATCGCGTCAAATTCGTTAGATTCTCTGGCAATATCAAGCTCAAATGGTTCTTTAACGGTAATTTCAGTGTTGATATTCAAGTGCTGCTTCCACATCTTTGCTACGCTTCGCGCAATTTTCTGCTGGATATTATTACGATTAATGAGCAGTCTCACTTGCGGAAAATTTTCACCATCAGGAAACCCCGCTTCGGTCAAAAGTTCTTTGGCGCGGCTTGGGTCTTCGATCAGTCCGGTAGATTGCTCTTTGTGATACGGCAAAAAACTTAAGGCTGGCTTGGCTGCATCTTCCATCTCGCCTTCGGTCAGACGTTCTCGCTCAACGGAAATCGCCAGCGCCTCACGCACTCGGCGGTCATCAAAAGGAGGATTTGTCCGATTGAATTCATAAAAGTTCAGGGCGCTGTGCGTTGTTCGTCTAAAATCTTCAAATGGCGTGAGAAGCTTGAGCGCGAGCGGTTCGAACTCAGCGTTTGTGACCGCGTCAACTTCACCTGCACGATACGCTTCCAATGCTTTTTCAGCGTTTTCAGTCGAAACAAACCGCACTCTTTCCAGTTCGACTTCCCCGGCGTTCCAATAATTTTCGGCGCGGTCGAGTGTGATTCCGTCTTGACCGACCGAAGATATTCGAAATGCGCCGTTGGTCACAATATCGGCGTTTATTTTTTCAGATTCAAAATTTTTGCCGTCGCCCAAAATCGGGCTAAACATCGGATGGGCAATTAAGACGGGAAAATCTTTGTCAGGATTAACGAGTAAAACTTTAAGCGTGTAATTATCAACTGCTTCAACGCCAAGCGCCGCTTTTTTTCCGGTTTTGTGATTTTGGTTCGTCTTTTCTAATAAACCTGTTTCTTTTTCGCCTTCGCTTGTCCTTTCTGTTTGATTATTATTACCGATATTAGTGTTGCTTTGATTATTAAGAATTAGCGAACTTTGCTCAGAAATTTTATTTGACGAAACATCAAAATTAACATCGCCGCCGGTTGAACGGATTTCATTTTCCTTTATTTTAAGCCCGACAATATTATCGAGTAACTCGTGATGAGAAACTTCCCTCCCCAATCTCGCCAGACGTTTCCACGAACGTACGAAATCATTTGCCGTAACCGTTTCCCCGTTCGACCATTTTGCATTGCGGCGCAAATTAAACGTCCAAGTTTTATAATCGTCTGTTGACTTCCAATTAATGGCTGCCGCGGCAACCGGCTTTAATGTTTTCGGTTCAATCTCCGTTAAACCTTCGTAAACGGCACGAACAATGTCGGTTTCGGGCGGCGCCGAAGCACGAGCGGGGTCGAAAGATTTCGGCATCTTTCCGTTGCTCCAACGAAATTCCTGTTTCGGAGGCGGCGTAGATTGTGAGTAGAAAGGCTGCGGCTTTGGTTTTTCGAGTTGATTACACGCGCTGAAAAATATTGCCAAACAAATTAATAAAATAAAAAATGACTCGCGATAAACGCAGAAGAACGCAAGTTTTTTTTTGGTTTTCCAACTGCGTTCCTCTGTGTCCATCTGTGGTTTCATTCTTCTTTTGTGAAATAATTGCTGTTTGTTTTTATAAAAGTTTCAATTGATTAAATATTTCATTTGTTTGTTTTTTTGCCGATTCAAAACCTTGTGTGGTATCAATCAAGAAATCCGCAAACTGTTTTTTTTCTTCCTGCGGCATTTGCGAATTGATGCGGAACAAGGCTTGCTCGGTGCTTAAATTGTTGCGTAACATCAATCTTTTTAATTGTATCGCAGATTCGCACCAGACGACAATTATTTTGTCAAAACGCTTCCAGCCGCCCGATTCGATCATCAGAGCCGCGTCAATTATGCAAATCGCATCTGAATTTCCGCGATCCTGCTCGCGCATCCATTCATTTTGTTTTTCATTAACAAGTGGATGAACAATCGAATTTAAAAGTTCTCGTTTCAGCGTGTCTGTAAAAACGATTGCGCCTAATTTTGCACGGTCAAGTTCCCCACTGGGCTGCAAAACTTCAACTCCGAATTGCTCAACTATTTCTTTTAACCCCTTTGTATTTGGCTCAACAACTTCGCGCGCCGTCTGGTCAGCGTCGAGAACAAATGCGCCGAGCCCGCGAAAAACATCACACACATAGGACTTTCCAACAGCGATTGAACCGGTCAGACCAACTTTCAACATAATGTTCTTATGAAAAATGAAAAGCGAAATATGGAAAATTGAGTCAAAATTGGTTTTTTATTTTTCACTTACCATTTTTCATTTTCCACTGTCTGCGTGTCGTTTCGCTAATTTCTCAATGTTAAATTGCGCAATTTCATCGAGCGAAAGACCGAGTTCATCGGCGCAAGCCGAGATATACCACAGAACGTCGCCGAGTTCGTCCTTTAATTTAGCACGAATTTCAACCGTTATTTCTCCGCCGAAATCGCGTTGTATTTTCTTGACGATATTGGCGACTTCGCCCGCTTCACCCGTCAGACCGAGCGTCGGGTATTCCAGATTTTTCAAGCGATTCGGATACAAAGCAGTTGTGCTTGCCTGTTTGCTGTATTCTTCAAAGGAAAGTTTCATATTTTCGTTACCGCAGTCTTCTTTTTTTCGCCGCTTCAACCGTATTTTTCATCAACATCGCCACCGTTAAAAGCCCGACCCCGCCGGGCACAGGCGTGAAGTAGGCAGCTTTTTCACGCGCTTCTTTCGGGTTGACGTCGCCGACCAGCGTCGAGCCGCGCTTTGCAATCGTGTTTAGACGCTTTTCAATTTCCGTTTCATCGAACAATTCTCGCGCCAGCGTTTCGTCGGAAACATTGTTAATTCCCACATCGATGACCGTTGCACCTTCTTTGATATGCTCGCTTCTGATAAACCCGGCTCTGCCGATTGCCGCGACCAGAATGTCGGCTTGGCTTGTTATTTCCGGTAAGTTTTTCGTGCGCGAATGACAAATCGTCACCGTTGCGTTTTCCTGCAGCAGAAGTATTGCCATCGGTTTGCCGACAATATTGCTTCTGCCAACAATAACCGCGTGTTTTCCGGCTATTTCAATGTTCGAACGTTTGAGAATTTCAATTACACCAGCAGGCGTGCAGGGCGCGAGCGATTTTTGACCTTGCGAAAGGCGTCCGACATTAATGGGATGAAAACCATCTACGTCTTTTTCTGGATTTATTTTTTCTAATATTATGTTTTCGTCAATTTGTTTCGGCAGCGGCATCTGCACAAGAATGCCGTCAACATCTTCGCGTTTGTTTAACTCTTCGACTATTGACAAAAGTTTTTCCTGTGATGTATCTACAGGTAAATGAATATGTTCGGAAACGATGCCGAGTTCCTGAGAAGTTTTTACTTTATTACCGACATAAACTTCCGATGCCTGATCGCTCCCGACTCTGACGACAACCAAACACGGATTAATACGGTGAGTTACTTTTAGTTTTTTGACTTCTTCTGCAACCTCGCTCTTGATCGCTTCGGCAAACGCTGCTCCGCTTAAAATCACGGCACGATTTTTTATTGATTCTGCTATCATAATTTAAGTTAAATTTCTATTCAGCTTACAACGATTCAGTCATTTTATGCTACCAGCCAAATTTTTTGGAATTGTACGTTTACTTTTGTTTTTTGTAGCTGCTTCTTTCGCCGTCCCGGCTCAAATATCGACAGAAGCTCATTCTAAAATTCGTCGTGCAGTCGAAAATAAAGAATATACAGAAGCTCTTCGTGAGCTTCAAAATCTAGCCAGTCGCGATCAAAAAGTCTTTCACCTGAACAATTACGATTATTTGCTGGCGCGAATTACGGAAAAGCAAAATGATTTTGGGGCGGCGATGGCAAATTATCAAGCGGTTGTCAGCCGCAACTCCGTTTTAACCGAATACGCGCTTTGGCATCAATCACAAATTGCGCGCTCCAGCGGAAATCTCATGCTCGAACGAATTTATCTCAACAAACTTTTAACCGTTGCTCCGCAAAGTCTAATAGGCAACACGGCAAATCAGCGGCTCGCCAGAAGTTTTTTTGAAAGCCGAAATTTTGATACGGCAGTTTTGATGCTTGAACAGCAGATGAAAACAATTGTTGAAAAAAAAGGTAAAGTCGAATCTACAATTTCAACTCCGGACATCAAAAATCCCAAAATACGCGAAAATCTCGCCCTTATCGGACAAGCCTCTTCACAAATCGGGAACACCGTTAAAGCTCGTGAAATTTTCGCGCAGCTCGTAAACAATTTACCAAATCCGGCGCAGCCCGATGATTTTGCTTTAGAGGGCGCAAAAGCCTTAGACGAAATGGATGTCGGCAAAGAAAATTTTGGTAAAACCGTTGCTTTACTCGCTGAAACAGAACATTTCCGGCGCGCTTCCGTTTATCAGTTTAACCGCAATTTTATGCTTGCCCGTCGGCATTTTTTGGCGATTGTCGAACGTTTTCGTACCGGCACATATGTTTCCGAAGCGCTTTTTCAAATCGGGCGCGGATTCCTACAGGAAAAAAATTATGACGAAGCGATCAATTGGTTTGAGCGCGTGCAAGCCGAGTTTCCCGATCAGGAAATTGCCAAAGACGCATTAAGCCAATCTGCATCGGCATATTCGCGTATTAACAAGCCCAAGGAAGCGATTTCACGTTACCAAAAATTTATTGAAAAATACCCGGATGCGGAAAATTTAGACCGCGCATATTTAAATATAATAGATGTTCTCCGCGACCAGGGCGAAAACGCCCCTGCTCTGAAATGGACGGCAAAAACTCAGGAAAGGTTTAAGGGGAAGTTGCCGGAAGTCGTTGCTCTTTTTGCTCAAGCCCGCATTCGCATTGCGCAGAGCGATTGGACAAACGCCCTATCCGATTTAAATTCACTGCTCACATTTTCTGATTTGGGCGGCGCGCGTGTTCCCGGCGGGACAAACAAAGCCGAAATTACATTTTTAAAAGGTTTTGTTTTTGAATATCTGAATCGTTTTGACGAAGCAATTACAACATATCTTTCGATTCCCGACGGACGCGGGGAATATTACGGCTGGCGGGCGTCTGAAAGACTGCAAACCCTGGCTAAAAATGAAAAGACGAAAATGTATATCCCGCAGCAGATGAATATTCTAAACATCAGTCTGAACAGTAAAGAACCGGAAGTCCAACGCGCTGCGGCGCATTCGATTATGCGTTTAACTGAATCTGCGGAAATAAAAAATCAGATGTTAGAGGTGATACGGAAAACTTATGCCGCTTTGCCTGAATATCAAAAACTATCTCAGAGAAAATTGCTCGACCTCGGGCGCAAAGAAGTTGTGAAAGTATCCCGCAACAATTCCAATATTAATATTCACAAGGTTTTGGCTGATGAATTTTTATTTTTAGGTCTTTATGACGAAGCAGCACCCGAGATGGAAGCCAGCCGACTAGAAGAAAGTCCAAAGTCCAAAATCCAAAGTCCAAACTCAAAATCAGAAGATTTCGAATTTACTTTAGCCGTATTTTACAAACGCGGCGATATTGCGCACCGCGCTGTTTCGTATATTGAGCCGCTCTGGAGACAAATCCCTGCTGATTTTGAGCTTGAGCTAATTCCGCGTGAACAACTCGAACTGCTTTACCCGGCGCCTTATAAAGAATCGCTCGTTAAATACGGGCTGGAGAAAAAGGTTGATCCGCGTTTTGTGCTGTCAATTATGCGGCAGGAATCGCGGTTCCGGGCTGATGTTAAATCGTATGCGGCGGCGCGCGGGCTGATGCAGTTTATTTCTACTACTTCCGACAAAATCGCTTTTGAATTAGAACGCGAAAATTTCAAACAGGACGAGCTTTATCATCCGCCGACCGCAATTCTTTTCGGCTCCCAGTATTTGTCAAATCTTTTTCGTCTTTTCCCCAACCAAACGGCGGCGGTTGCGGCAAGCTACAACGGCGGCGAAGATAATATGATGCGTTGGCTGGCACGTTCAAAAACCGAAAATCCCGACCGGTATGTGCCGGAAATTATCTTTACGCAGTCGAAGGATTACGTTTATAAAGTAATGGCAAATTACAGAGTTTATCAGATGCTCTACAATGAAAATTTAGACAAAAAACAGCCTTAGAGCTTTTCGTTTTCAGCAAGATTTAAGGTTCTTTTTTGGGCGCTGTTTTGACACGATAAAAAGCGCCGCCGCGCGGAGAAAGTTTCGCTTTTTCGCCGAGAGTGTTGACTACCCGTTTGAGTAAATCTTTGTTTTCAAGCTTGAAATTTACAATGCCTCTGACATCAACTTGAGGGTCGCTAAAATGAACGACTAAATAACTCTTTTTTGAACGCATCAAGCTTGCTAAACCCGCGCCCGGAAGCGGAATTTGACTAACGACAGTTCCGGTTGTCGAACGCATGGATTTTGACTGCGGATAGACCATCAGCATCGTGCTGTACGGAACGGAAAATCGTTCTTTTTGTGCCTTATCGAAAAAAACAATTCTTTCGTTAGGGTCGTCGAATTTCAAAGTTCCGGTTTCACTTTTATCAAAACCGAACATTCCGCCTTCATATTTGGCGGCAAAAGAATTTGGCGCAGGCGTTTTATTTTCAGCTTTTGCCTCTTGTTTTTTCTCGCTTTGCTCAGCCGTACGCGGCTGAGCAAAAGTGACGGCTGAAAAACACAAGATTAGACTCGACAACAAAATTATTTTTTTCATATTATTTTTTTCAACTGTAAAGATTTGTTTGGCACATCTTATAGACGCATCCCACCCAGTGTTCGTTGCCACGCGAGAGTTTGTTTGAGGACTCCGAGCCGTTTTTG
>JALZOH010000515.1 GCA_030857305.1 Acidobacteriota bacterium | reverse complement strand
GTATTTTTCATCAGCTAGGAGTTCGCCGTTATTGTCAGTTTTGAGTTTGAGTTCCGTCGCCGCTGCCGCCGCCATTCGTTTATATGCGTGATAAGTTTCGCGTTCTACTCTGAGCAATTCGACTTCACGCGTCGGATCATAAAAATCAGCTATCGGCGCGGTCAGCAAATCTTCAGGCGCAGCATAAATACTGCTGTTAAGCCGTCGCGATTGCCAATATTCAATCATTCGGGAGAGCGTTTCGCGGTTAATCGTACCGGTCGGATAAATTCCTTCTTCCTGTTGCCAGAGCGCCACGGCGCGAGCAAACTCAGGTGTTCCGGTGCCGGATTCCGAGCCGATTGTGTGCTGGATTAAAGAAACGTAAAGATACCAACCGCGCTGCCTTTTCGCACCAAAATTCCATTGGAGCGTATTTTGAAACTTAACGTTTTCCGCTTTCGCCGTTGGCAAAATTAAAGGCGCAACCGAGGCTGTTTTGTTGACCACGATTCTTTCTCGCGCGATTTGAGGAATTTTAGCCGACGAAGGCGCATTCAGAACCGTTGAATCGGCAGAAGTTTGTCCATACACAATCAATTTCGGAGAGCCGCCATTTAGAACGCCAATGCAGAAAATTCCGCCAAAGACTAATTGCAAAAAATTGTTTTTTTCTTTTAACATTTTACCTGAATAACAACTTCTCCGATGTCCGAAAAAGCATTTGTGGTTGTCGTCCTTTTGGCTTTACCGAAAGTATCTGCCAATTTTACCCACCGGAAAGTTTGGAAATTAACTTCCAAAGCCGAATTCCATTTTATAATATTTTAGCCTTTTGAGAATAAAATTTTTGCCTGCTTTTTAACGAGGTTTTTGAAAATACTTGGTAGTGGTGTAATTTTGTGTTGCTAATAAAATAAAGGAGAGTGGGAAATCAGCAATGAGTATTAAATTTTGTATTTGTAAAGAAATTTTTAGCACAGATACTCGAATGGCAGACGGGGTAGTCTTTCACGCTGTGTGTAAATTACCCATTAGATGTGAGATTTGTGAATCTGACAATCCAAAACCTGCCGTTACTATAAGACTTGATTTAATTGCGTGTAGCGAACATAGAGGTCGCGGCAATGGTTCATTATTGATTAGACATCGCTAGTAATCGTAAATAAATATTAGCAACACAAAATTACACCACTACCGATTATTTATCTTGATTTGACACTCTAAACGCAAAAGTTATAATAAATTCTTTTGCGTTTTGCGCTCCTTTAATCGAAAGTTTATTCTAACAAGTAATGATTGTTGATTTAGTAACAATTAGAGACGCGGACATTTCGTTTGATTTTATATTAAAGCCCGATGAAATTGATTTGGACAGCGATGAGGCAAAACTCAAACATGAAATTAAAGTCAAAGGAAGTTTGAAAAAGGGAATCGCGCAAACGGATGTTCAAGGAAACATTGACGCGAGAGTCGAAATCGAATGCAGTCGCTGTTTGCAAACGGCTGAACAATCTCTAGAATTTCCATTTAATGCAACTTTCGTCACGCCCGAACATTATACCGATGAAAAAGAAGCGGAACTAAAAGCTGATGATTTAGATGTTTCAATTATTGAAGATGATAAAATAGATTTAAAGGAGCTTGTCCGCGAACAGATTCTGCTTGCCATTCCCGTTCAAGTTTTATGCCGGGAAGATTGCAGAGGTTTGTGTCAAAAGTGCGGCGCGAGCCGAAATTTGATAGATTGTAATTGTGAAGAAAAAGAAATTGACCCGCGCTGGCAAAGCTTGCGCGAATTAGAAATTAAGAAGTAAGAGAGAAAATTATGCCAAATCCAAAAGGAAGACATTCAAAATCACGCAAAAATCAAAGACGCGCGCACGACGCGCTCAAATTGCCGCAATATTATCTTGATAAAGAAACGGGTGAAGCGTTGAAACCTCATCGCATCAACCCGACCACCGGAATGTATAAAGGTCGTCAAATAATTGATGTCAAAGAAAGCGAGTAATTATTTGCGAATGAAGTTTCGGATTTTGAATTTAATTTAAAAAAAGTTTTTTTCCAAACAAAAATCCAAAAACTAAAATCCAAAAACTAAAATCCAAAATGGGACTTAACGCAGGTATTATTAGCACCGGACACAGCTACCCAAGCGGAGTTTTAACGAACGCCGATTTGGAAAAACTTGTGGATACCTCCGATGAATGGATAACTTCGCGCACCGGAATCAAGCAGCGGCGCAAAGCGGCTGATGACGAATATACTTCGCAATTTGGCGTCAAAGCGGCGCGCCAAGCT
>JALZOH010000101.1 GCA_030857305.1 Acidobacteriota bacterium | reverse complement strand
TGAAGCGGTAAAGCGACAGCAGAATGATAACAAACAAGATCTTTATCTCCCGCCTTGCAAGTAATGCTGTAGAAGTGTTAAAATAATTGTATTTTTGCTGGAAATATAATTGCATTAAGCTAGATACTACAGTGATTTTTTTATCATTTTCGTTTATAAAAGTAAGTTGCTGCTTAAAAACTAGAGGTCAGATAAATTTATGCATTCTTGCCGAACAATTGTCTGTGTATTGTTGCTTTTAATGTTAGGTTTTAATTCAACCTACGCTGGAATTCTTGTTTCAAAAACAAATGGAATTACCCTCACCGGGGCGGATGGAATAACTTTAACCGGCGCTGACGGAATTACCTTGACCGGTGCTGATGGAATAACTCTGACCGGCGCTGATAATTCTACTTATACGGGGACAAATGGAATAACTTTAACCGGCGCTGACGGAATTACACTGACTGGAGCCGACGGCATAACGCTTACTGGCGCTGACGGAATCACCTTAACCGGTGCCGACGGTGTAACTCGACAAGCTGATTCAGTTGTTGTCCGCCGCCCCAACGGAATCACTTTAACTGGTGCTGACGGAATTACTTTAACCGGTGCCGACGGTTACGAACAAATTAGCTCAAACGGAATCACTTTAACTGGTGCCGACGGAATTACTTTAACGGGGGCGGATGGTATCACATTAACGGGGGCGGATGGGATTACTCTGACTGGCGCCGATGGAACAATTTCTAATATTGCTTCGCCAACCGGAATTACTTTAACCGGTGCCGATGGGATTACACTTACTGGAGCAGACGGTATTACCTTGACGGGGGCTGACGGTATTACCTTGACCGGCGCCGATAATGGGCACAATCCAACTATCGGTTTTCAAAGTGTTGATCCGGAACTCTTAATAAAACTTAATGAAATAACTGATGATAGTAATATTAACGCCGTTATCGTCTTTCACCACTACCCAACCGAAATTGATTTATCGCGGTTAAGACAAATTGGTATTGTCGGAGGCACGCGATTTCGACGTTTACCGTTTGTCTCCATTACGGCAAGTCGCGACCAGTTAATCGCGGTTTCGCATTTATCCGGTGTTCGTTCTATTTTTGGCAATCGTTCGCTGAGTTTTAATTCAGATCCTTTTTTTAATTCTACCGGAATAACGCGGGTTGCACCTGACCGCGAATTGCAGACGCATAATCGCAACTTGCCAATTACAGGACGCAACGTTACCGTTGCCGTTTTGGATACGGGCGTTAATGGGCAACATAACGACCTCGCCGGTCAGGTTGTGCAAAATGTTCGTCTTGCCGACACGCAGAGTGCAGGTGTTGGTTTTCTTTATCCCGCATCGATTGAAAATGTCACCAACACCGATCCTCTAAGCGGACACGGAACTTTTGTCGCCGGAATAGTTGCCGCCAGCGGTGCCTCTTCGGGCGGAAAATATAGCGGCGTTGCTCCGGGAGCAAAAATTCTTGGTTTAAGCGCCGGGGATGCAAACTTAACACACGTGTTGTCGGGCTTTGATTACTTACTTGAGCGCGGTTCAGCTTACAACGTGCGCGTTGTTAATTGTAGTTTTTCAGCAAACACAATATTTGATTATAACGATCCGGTAAATGTCGCCACCAAGATGTTGACGGAAAACGGAATTAATGTTGTTTTTTCAGCAGGAAATACTGGCTCGGGCAATGCGACACTAAATCCCTACGCTGCCGCGCCGTGGGTAGTTAGTGTCGGTGCATCCGATGAAAAAGGTCGATTAGCAAGTTTTTCCTCGCGGGGCATTTTTGGAAATCGGCAGTTTAGCCCATCGCTTGTCTCCCCGGGCGTAAACGTTGCTAGTCTTCGCAGTTCAAGTTCGCAAACCGGAGTTCTAGGCGTCGCAGCCGGAGCAGACGCCAGCCGTCTGACCCCTGGCGAAATACCTTTTTACACGACTGCCAGCGGAACGTCCTTTTCCGCACCACAAGTTGCCGGAGCTATCGCCTTGATGCTTGAAGCAAATCCAAATTTGAATCCGGAACAAATTAAAGATATTTTGCAACGAACGGCAACACCTCTGCCGCCGTTTTATTTACACGAAGTCGGTGCGGGAATATTAAATGTTCACGCAGCGGTCTTGGAGTCTGCATTTCCCGTGCGACGATTTGGACTTTTTCGAGCTTCCTTAGACCAGAAACAAGTAAAATTTATTACCGATCCAACTACTTATTTTAACGGTTTGAACGCTGCTAGTGCGCAATCGGAAATCAACATTAGCGTTCCGAGCGATGCCGTTCAAACGACTGTTCATTTGGCTTGGGGCGGTTTGCTTACTCCAAATGACTTGGCTTTGAAGCTCTTTGATGCTGGGGGCATTTTGCGCGGTGAATCAAATTATTTGAATTTGCCTGGAATAACCGGACGGCGTGAAAAAGTATCGATTAGCGCACCTTCTTCAGGAGTTTGGAAGACCTCTGTTAGTCACACAGGTGGCATCGGTACAAATCAAGAATTTTTTGGCGCAGTTGAAACGACGCGCGTCGAATTTGCGCCCTTGAGCGACGTCTCAAATCTCTCGCCGCAAATGCAAATGGCAGTCAAAGATAGTTTGCGCTCATTTGTAATGTTACCAATCGGAAAGCGCTTCCGCCCCACGTTATGGGTTTCGCGCGGTGAATTGGCACAGACGCTTGTTCGCGGCGGTCGCGTTCCACAATATGTTGCGTCAACTCCGCTTTTTAGTGATGTTCGTGACTTAACAACGCGACAAGCAGTAGAGAGTGCACAAAAATTTCCAAGCGAGAAACTCTTTTTTGATGCTTCGATTGGCGGCGTGTTTCGTCCTGACGAATCTACCACGAGACTTGTTGCGGCGGTAGCACTGGTTAAAGCGGCGAATTTACAGTCGCTGGCTGCGTCAACGCCATTAACCGTTACGGACGCGATGCAAATTCCCGTCGAATGGCGGGGTTATGTTGCTGTTGCGCTACAACAAAATTTGCTTTCAACCGATGGCACAAATTTTGCGCCGAGTCGCCCACTGACACGCATTGAACTGGCTCAAGCAATGAATAAGTTAAATCATTTGGCAATTCAGTAAAACTATTTTCTAAGGCAGTGAACTTTTAAAACCACAAGACTTTTGAAATTTGTGGTTTTTTCTTTTTTCAAAATTTGTGTTCTTAGTAGATGTGAAGTTTGAGTTTTAAAGTCTTGATTTACCACTTTGTTTGATCGCGCTCTAAATACACGAATTTCCAGGCGTGTAAAGTCAAAGCATTCGGATACATTCCCTTAACATATGGTTTTTTGAGCCAATTTGTCGATGTTGTCGTGAGCGGAATGATCGGCTGCTCGCTCATCAATAGATTTTCTGCTTCCGACAAAAGTCGGTTTCGCTCACTCGCCTCAAGCGTTTGATTCGCCGTATCGAGTAACTTGGCATACTGTTCGTTTGCCCAGCCGGTTCCATTGTCGCCTTCGGCAGTGGCAAAAACTCCTAAAAGACTATACGGGTCAATATAATCAGCAGCGTAACCAAACCGAGCAAAACCTTTATACTCAAGTTTTGTGGTCAAACTAATAAAGGTTTTAGTTTCCATATTTTTGAGCGTCACAGTCAAGCCCAGATTTTGTTTCCATTGTGATTGAATAATTTCCGCGAAAAAGCGATTACCGTCACTGGTGTTGTAAGTAATGGCAACTTCTTCAAGCGGAAATCTGTCGGCGTCATAATTGCCGTCTGCGTCTGCGTAGCCGGCTTGGGCAAGTAATTTTTTAGCGAGTTCTGGATTAAACTCCGCCGGCGCGGGCGACGGATAACCAGAAAAAATACCCGGCGGAATCAGCGATGACAGAGGCTTCGAGTTGCGGCGTTGCGCGGTTAAAATTTTTTTGTCAATCGCCAGCGCGAAAGCGCGACGCACACGCACATCATTCATCGGCGGCTTAGTGGTGTTTATAATGTAGTACTCAACTGATGCTTCAAATGCGTCTTGATAATCACGTTTTTCCTGCATCATAAAAAGCCAAGAGCGTGGTACGGAACGATTATAAGTTGCGTCAACCGCTCCTGCGTTATAAAGATTCATTACCGTCGCCTGCTCCTCCACCGGATAAAAATAAATCTCTTCCAATCTCACGTTTCCCGCGTCCCAATAATTCAAATTTTTTTCAACCGAGATTTCATCATACGGATTCCATTCTTTTAAACGAAAAGCTCCGCTCGATACGATATTTCCCGGCTGCGTCCATTTTTTACCAAATTGCTCAATGGCTTTTTGAGGAACAAAACGAAAGAAATTATGCGGCAGAATCTTGACGAAAAAAGGAACAGGTTGCGTCAAAATGATGCGAACCGTGTAATCATTAATCGCTTCCACGCCAATGTCTTCGGCTTTGACCGGAACGAGATTTTTTCCTTCAATCAACGCTTGCAGCTGGGGTTTTGCTTTTAGTAGCACGGCTTTTTCTTTTTCGCTGCCCGGCACAGTTAAGTGAAGTTGTGTAGCCGCATCTTTATCAAATAAAAATTCGCCGCTCGACGCGTCCTGCACGAATAACGCGCCTTCATTAAAAGCTTTGGCGTTTTTGATGTAAAAGGCTTGTCCGGCAGCCCGTGATGCCAGTTTTGGATCGAGTCCCCGTCGCATCGTATAAACAAAATCCAGCGCCGTGATCGGCTCGCCGTTTGACCACTTTGCATCGCGGCGCAGATGAAAGATAAATTCGGTGGAATCGGCATTCGTTTCCCAACGCTCGGCAACTGCCGGAATTGGTTCGAGCGTTTGCGGGTCATACTCGACCAATCCTTCAAATAATGCCAGATAAATTCGTTGCTCGACTTGTCCCGTTCCAACTTGTGGATCGAGTGATTCAGGTTCTGGACCCGAAACATAGCGCAAAACATCTTTCAGCGGCGGCGTTGTTTTTCCGAAATATAATTCATTTTCGTTCGGAATCGAGCAGGCTGAAATCAACGCTGCGAATAAAAGCACTACACAAATAACAGTTAAATGAACAATTAAAAAAAAACGTTTGTGTTTTGCCTTCTGCATAAATTTTACGGAAGCGACCATTCAACTGTTTATTTGGTGCGTCTTCGGTAGATGTTTTTAAGTTTTTAACACACTTCGCCGGAAGCGACAAGATTCACCGGCTCAAAATTCAAGTTTTACTCAAGTCTGCTGTCGTACAGTAAAATCCATGATGACTTTCGGCACATATGATTTAAGCGAATGGTGTGAAACGAGTAGTAGCTTTGAATACGTTTACCCAACACCCACAATCAAAACCCCAAACGATTCGATAAAACTGTTTGCTGATAAAATGTGCATACCGCAAAATTCAGCTGAAATCAAGCGCCAGCGACTCAACATGCATTTGGAAAAATCTCTGGAGCAATTTTCGGCAACGCTCATAACGGGACGCGCCGGGACAGGCAAAACTACGCTGGCAGCAGATTTTGCGCGACAGTTTGGTCGTAACGTTGCCTGGTATAAAGCCGAGACGAGTGACTCTGACTGGAAAGTTTTTCGGAGTTATTTCGCCGAAAGTTTGCGGCAATCCAAGCTTGATTGCAAGCCGTCGGAAGTTTTCGGTATAGAACAAAAGGACGAAACCAATAGTTTATCGATTACTGAATCTTTAGCCGCACAATTCGCCGCGCTCGAAACTGAAAAGCCTCTTCTTATCGTGATAGACGATTTACACTCAGTTTTTGATGCCGAGTGGTTCCCCGAATTTTTTAACGCCTTGTTGTCTCTGCGGCCTCAAGGCGTTCAATTGCTTCTTGTTGCCCGGACTGCACCGCCATTTCCGCTCTGGCGACTTCGTTCAAAACAAATTTTAGGTGTGATGGACGAAAAATTATTGGCTTTTAATCTGGAAGAAACAACCGAACTTTTTGCCCACTATGGGTTAGGCTTAAAAGCGGCACAGGCAGCCCATAAATTGGCTTACGGCAGAATTGGCAAATTAAAACAGATTGCTGAGGAAAGGGCTGTTGAATAAAAGCTTTTGCAGAGCCAATAATTTATTTGTTAAAATTCATAAACACGATACAGTCAAGAAAATTATTGATACTAAATCGCCGAACACACAGAAACGAAAGATATTTTGTTGGGAAGGTTGATGGACAGAGCGAACTTTTTTCTGCGGACTAAACTTTTGCCGCCGCGTCATGTGCCGGAAATTTTACCCCGTCCGCGCTTGACCCAAAAATTGCAAGCTAACCTCGATTTGCCAGTAACATTGGTGATGGCTGATGCCGGTTGCGGAAAAACGACATTAGTCGCGGAATTTCTTCATCAACAACCGCGCCAAACCGTCTGGTATCAACTTGACCACACAGACGCCGATCCATTCGTTTTCCTGGGTTACATCTGTCACGGCATCAAGCAATTTTCCAAAAATTTTGGTGAAACTTTTCTGCCTTATTTAAACGAAGCAACCGATGATTTGCTGGCTCACCCGGAACGCGCCGTTGATTTGCTGCTCAACGAAATTCTCGAAAATATTGAACAGCCTTTTATTTTAATTCTTGACGATTATCACCACATTGGACGCGAAACAATTGTTCACCGGATGGTTGACCGTCTCTTGCAGTATTCATCCGATATGCTGCATTTGATAATTACGACACGCGATTTGCCGCCGCTCGCGATTATGCGTCTGCGTTCTAAATCCACGGCGCTGATAATTCGCCGCGAAGATTTGCTTTTTACCGACAACGAAGTGCGCGAACTTTTTCGCACAACATTAAACTTGGAACTCAACACCGAAGAAATTGTCGAGTATCGTGCTCGCACCAACGGTTGGATTACCGCTTTGCAGCTTGTTCGGCAAATTACAGAACAAGAACTCGATTCGCACACCGGCACCTTCAAACCACCGAATTTACGCGAGATGCTCAAGCAGTCTGAAAAAGACATTTTTGATTATTTTGCCGAAGAAGTTTTTTCGGGTGAACCGGAAGAAACGCAAAAACTGCTTCTTCATTTGAGTCTACTAAATTCTCTGCCGCTTGATGTTTGCAGCCGTCTTTTCCCGGACATGAGATGCGCAGCAGTTCTGCCGACCCTCGTTCAAAGAAATGTTTTTTTGACAGTTGCGGGCGACCGTATTAGCGAAGAGTATCGGCTTCATCCGCTTTTTCATGATTTTCTCGCAAGACGGCTCAGAACAGAACTCGGACGCACCGGAATTGCCAAGGAGCTGGTTCGTATCGCCGAATTTTTTCTTGCCGGACAGCATTGGGAAAAAGCTCTGCCGTATCTGCTCGAAGCGGAAAATTACCAGCGGGCAGCGCAAACGATTGCCGAACGTGGCAGTGAATGGATAGCCAGCGGTGCGATTACCGCGCTCGGAACTTTTGCCGAGAAAATTCCAGATGTCTTTCTTAATGAATTTCCGCGCACTCTTTTGTATTGGGCTGAAGTTGCAAGGCTGCAGGGTGACGACGAAAAAGCTTCGTGTTTACTGCATCGCACGGTTAATCTTCTCCACC
>JALZOH010000514.1 GCA_030857305.1 Acidobacteriota bacterium | reverse complement strand
GCAATTTGCGGTCAACCTCGTCAAGTCCGAAACGGTCAACTTCCATTTCGTCTAAACCGCGTTGAGCTAGTTTTCCGGTAATTCGCCCGTCGCCTAAAATTTCTGCGAAATCGCGCATTCGGCGAAGCAGGCGGTTGGCGATGCGCGGTGTTCCGCGCGAGCGTTTCGCAAGTTCTTCGGCACCTGTTCCTTCAATTTCGACACGTAAAATTTCCGCCGAGCGATGAATAATAATCTCCAAATCTTTTTTAGAATAAAAATCGAGATGATTAACAATACCGAATCTTCCGCGAAGCGGAGCGGAAATCATTCCGGCGCGAGTGGTTGCGCCGACGAGCGTAAATTTCGGAAGTTCCAATCTAATCGAACGCGCCGCCGTTCCCTCGCCGATCATTAAATCCAGACTATAATCTTCCATTGCAGAATAAAGGATTTCCTCAATCTGTGGACGAAGACGATGAATTTCGTCGATAAAAAGAACGTCGCCTTCCTGAAGATTTGTCAAAATCGCTGCTAAGTCGCCTGACTTTTCAACCGACGGCGCACTAACCATTTTTAAGTTTGCGCCGAGTTCATTGGCAATAATTATCGCCAGACTTGTCTTACCAAGCCCCGGCGGTCCGAAAAAAAGTGCGTGATCGAGAGCTTCGCCGCGCCGCAGCGCCGCCTTCAGGAAAATCTTCAAATTATTAACGATTTTCCTCTGCCCGATATATTCATCCAATTTTTTTGGACGCAAACTCTGCTCCACAGAAACATCCTCAAGCGTCGCCTGTCCAACAATTAATCCATTTTGCCTGACAGGACTTTCTACCAATTCGATTGCCATTAGTATTCCCCTTTTTGATTTTTACTGTAGACATATTTTACTATTTGCAACACGTTGTTTCAACTGTGAAACATAAGTTATAAAAAAATATAAGCACAAAAATTTTCACTACGCTGCTAACTTTAATTGAACAGGAGAGTTTTCTTCTTTATTGTTTTCCTCAACATTCTCCTCAATATTTTTCGCCTTCGAAAGAGCAGTCAAAGGATGGCTGAGTTTTCCAACGAGCCAGCGCCTGTAAACTTCGGCTTCTTCAAGTTTGCCAGTCCAGCGCGCGCGGTCAAGCATTATCAAAGCCATCTCGAGCGAATGGTGTTGACCGGCGCGATCCTGATTGCCCGCAAAGTATCGGTATGATTCTTCCAAATTTCTGACGCTTCTGTGCGCCGTCAAAACATCTCTAAACCCTAACTTTCCCAGAAAATGCTTCGAGTATATGTTCATCGGGTGAACCGTCGAAGTGTAAAGGTCAAAATAATTGTCGATTAAACCTTCACGCTGCAAAACAGAACCGACATAGCTTGGTTTCGCCCCGGAAATTGCCGCAATCGACTCGATTTCAGTCGTGCCGGAATTATAAAGCGACAAAATCATATCTTTTTTGCTTTGAATTGTTGGCTTCTCTTCCATTTCGAACAAGCTTAAATTTGCATTCTTTGTCATAGTTTTACACCTCTCTTTTCTTGTCAATTTAGATGTTTCATCCGTGAAACAAGTTGCTTCAGAGCTCGTTTTTTTCCTTTTAATTTGTAAACATAAATTATTGAAGTACAAGGGTTTATAGACTCTTAAAATTACTTACCTTGAAAAAAAAAATAGGAAGTTATATCTTTAAAGGAAGACAAAAAGGGCGATAAAAAATGACAAAAATTATTGTTGATTTTGATAAAAATAAGATTAGGGAAAGTATTGAAAAAGGCGCGCGTGGTAAATGGTGGCTGAGAAAAGGAATAAAATCGAAAAACTTCAGATACATCGACAAAGTCGGAAATCAGGTTACGGATGAGCAGCATTTACAGAGAATCAAATCGCTGGCAATTCCTCCAGCCTGGACGCAGGTGCGAATCGCGCCTTCGCCGCGCGGCAAAATTCAAGCCATCGGGATGGATACTTCCGGTCGTATACAGTATCTCTATCACCAAAAATTCAGGGCAGTTCAGGAACAGAAAAAGTTTCAGAAGATTGAAAAGTTCGGCACACACCTTCCGAAGCTCAGAGCCATTACTAATGAACATATCGCGCTTGAGGGTTTCCCGCGCGAAAAAGTTTTAGCGGTGATGATGCGGCTTATTAATTCACTTTACATTCGGATGGGTTCGGCAAAAAGCGTTAAGCAATATCGCACATTCGGCATTACAACTCTGCAAAACAGGCATCTTGAAATAAAGAGCGGCGGCAGACTCATATTTAACTTTGTCGGCAAACATCACGTCGAACATCGGAAAATACTGGTTG
>JALZOH010000513.1 GCA_030857305.1 Acidobacteriota bacterium | reverse complement strand
TATTGATTTTTCGCCGGACGGAAAAGGCGACGAACTTCGCGCCGAAGGACAAACCGTGATGTTTGTCGCTGCCGACGGAAAACCCGTCGGATTTGTCGGCGTGGCTGACACAATTAAAGAATCTGCCAAAGAAGCGATTGACGAATTACATAAACAGAAAATCGAAGTCGTAATGATGACGGGCGATAATGCAAAAACCGCCGAAGCCGTAGCCCGAAAACTCGGCATTGATAAAGTTTTCGCCGACGTTCTGCCCGAACAAAAAGCGGAAAAAGTCAAAGAATTACAGGCGCAAGGTAGAATTGTGGCGATGGCTGGCGACGGCGTGAACGACGCGCCCGCGCTCGCGCAAGCGCAAGTCGGAATCGCAATGGGAACGGGAACGGACGTAGCGATGGAATCTGCCGACATCACGCTTTTGAAAGGCGATTTGCGCGGTATTTTACGGGCGAAAAAGTTGAGCGAAGCGACGATGAAAAACATTCGTCAGAATTTATTCTTCGCGTTTATTTATAATTTGGTCGGCGTTCCGATTGCGGCGGGCGTTTTGTACCCGATTTTCGGGTTGCTTCTCAGCCCGATGATTGCAAGCGCGGCGATGACTTTCAGTTCCGTGTCGGTTATTGTCAATGCGCTGCGTTTGAGAAAATTGAAGTTATAATTGGAGTATTTTATGAACTTAAAATCACGTCAGTCGTCTAACGATTGAAGATTTACAATCCACGAGGATTTTCCTTAGATAGTGTATGAATGCACGATTTGGATTAGAGATATTTGACAATTATTTTTTATTTCAGCCGTTGATTTGAATTTCAGCTTAACGAAGTGTTGGCACAGCTTTTGCCAGTTTAGTCGCAGCAGATGAAACAATTTTTGGAGCATTGCTCACAAAAGTGATTTCATCTACCTGTCCGGTTTGGACAAAAATTGCCTTATTTTGGGCAACTCGAAGTAAATTCACGGAGGTTATATGATGAATTTTAAGATTGATTCTCTAAAACGCATATTCGGTGTTGGAATTTTTGGGATTGCACTATTATTTGCCGCGAGTGTGACGGCGAACGCGCAATATCGTGATAACGATTCGTATTACGGTCGGCAAAACAACCGCTCTTACAATCAGAATCGGCGCACCGATAAACATCATCAAAAGCATGAAAAAAAGGAACTAAAGCATCATCAGCGCCACGAGCGTGAATACTACGGAAATTCACGAGAACTGCGCCGCCATCAAGAGCAGGAACGCCGACAACTCAAACGGCATAACCGGAATGAACGCAATGATGGATACTACAACAACCGTCGCAGAAATGATGACCATGACCATGACCATGACAACTAAAATTAACGTCCATTAAAATTACTTTAATTTATTTTGGGCAAATTGACGGCGAGCGAGAACGAATAAACTATTTCGTTCCTGCTCGCCTTTTTGTTTGCTATTTTTATTTTAATACTGAAAAATTATCAAACCAGGCACAATGAAATTTAAACAGATTCGGTAATTGTCAATGCGCTGCGTTTGAGAAATTTGAAATTGTAGGCGAGATGAAAAATGAAAAATACATTCCCGCTTTGAGTTACGATTGGCTCACGCCTTTTTACGATACGGCTGTGCGTTTGACAACGCGCGAAAAAGTTTTCAAAAAGGCTTTGGTTGAGCAAGCGAAAATCAAAGCGAATCATCGCGTTTTGGATTTAGCCTGCGGAACGGGAACACTGACTATTCTTATCAAAAATACGCAGCCACAAGCCAAAGTCGTCGGAATTGACGGCGATGCTAGAATTCTTGAGATAGCCAAGACGAAAGCAAAACAATCGGACGTTGAAATTCAATTCGATGAAGGAATGTCGGTTGATTTGCCCTACGAAGACGAATCGTTTGATAGTGTGGTTTCGAGTCTGTTCTTTCATCATTTGACGCGGGAAAATAAATTGAAAACATTACGCGAGGTGAAACGAATTCTTAAGCCGAACGGCGAATTTCACATTGCCGATTGGGGATTGCCCGCTAATTTGTTGATGAAAGGGTCGTCATATTTAATTCAATTGCTGGACGGTTCTGAAACAACCGCCGACAGTTTCAGCGGTTTATTGCCGAAATTTATGGCGGACGCTGGCTTTGATATGGTCGAGGAAACGAATAATTTCAACAGTTTGTTTGGCACAATTCGCTTGCACAAATCGCGCAAGCCGTAAAACAGGAAAATCCGATGAAGAAAAAATTTACGAGTATTATTTTAATTTGCGCGTTTTTAGCTCTGCCCGTCTTCGCGCACGATTTGT
>JALZOH010000100.1 GCA_030857305.1 Acidobacteriota bacterium | reverse complement strand
AAAGAAGGGCGACGACCTTTTCGCGTATCGCCGTAGAGAGTAAATTGAGAGACGACCAGAAGCTCGCCTTTAACATCAAGTAGGGAAAGATTCATTCTTCCCGCCGCATCTTCAAATATCCGAATGTTCAAGGTTTTTTCTAAAAGGTAAATTGCATCTTTTTCCGTGTCGCTGCCTGCAACCCCCAAAAGAACCAAAATCCCTCTACCAATTCTTCCAACAGTTTCGCCCTCAACAGTAACCTTTGCGCGGGAAACTCTCTGCAAAACAGCACGCATATATTAAAATGAAAAGCGAAAAATGGAGAACGAAGAATAAATAACATGTAATATTTTCCATTTTTCGCTTTCAATTTTTCATTATTCGATTGTAACTTTTTCCATCACGACCGGCTCGAGCGGTTTGTCGCTAGCATTGGTTTTAACCTCAGCGATTTGGTCAACTACGTCTTGACCCTCTGTAACCTGACCGAATTTTGTATAACTCGGCGGCAGTGGATAGTCATTATGCATGATAAAAAACTGTGAGCCATTAGTGTTCGGACCTGAATTCGCCATCGCCACAGTGCCTTTTGAATACCCGCCTTGATAAAGTTTTGAAGTGCGGTTTATTTCATCGTTGAATTTTCCGCCCCACGCCGATTCACCACCATAACCCTCGCCGAGCGGGTCGCCGCCCTGCACCATAAAGTTTTTAATTACGCGGTGAAAAATCACTCCGTCGTAATAGCCCTTTTCCGCGAGAAGCTGAAAGTTTTCCGTCGTTTTCGGCGCCTCTTCTTCTAACAGTTCAAATTTAATCGTTCCTTTATTGGTTTGTATAATTGCAGTTCTGTTTGCCACAAAATTTCTCCTTGAATTTTATTATTTAATCTTGACAACCGGCTGATCCGGGTGCGCTGGATTTGGAATTAGCTTTTGATTTCGGCAATCCACCTGCAAATCCAGCACTTCTAAAATTGTTTGACCGATAATTACTTCGTCGCCCAAAACCATAGCGCCTTCCTCTGTTTCACGTCCGATAATATTAAAACTTACCGGTTCAGTAAGTTCTACAATGTCTTTTCGCCCGTCAGCATATTCGGCTACTCGCCGTCCGCGTGGTAATAAACCTAATATTTTCACTACATTTTCAGGAATAACTGAAGAAACCGCGACCGTATCAATCAAAGCGTCGGCTTCGTATCGGCGAACTTCATCTTCGGCGAACTTCATCTTTAGAAATCTCGCCTCTTTGCCGACGACTTTCGTCATACGAATTCGTTAATTTAACTTTTACTCTGACTTCACCCATAAAATTTACACGTCTCAAATAAACTTCTCAATTGCTAATGCTACACCGTTTTCGTCATTACTTAAAGTCGTATAAAATTCCGCGCGTTCAAACAATTCGGGCGAAGCGTTTCCCATCACAACTGCCGTTCCCGCATACTCGAGCATTTCCAAATCATTAAAATTATCACCGATTGCCATTACATTTTTGGGCAGAAGTTTATTTATCAAAGCGAGCTTTTCCACGCCGATTCCCTTTGAAGCGTCAGGCGGCAGAATATCAATCAAAGTAAAATCAAGGCGCGGGTAAACGGTGGTTAAAACTGTCGCCGTCGCTTGTAATTCATCTCGCAGAATCATTTCCAGGTGAGCCATCGGAGCGCAAGCACCAGAAAACGAAACGTGCACAATTTCAATTTCGCCGCAAATCGCTTCCAGATTTTCGACATGATGAACGGCTTCTTCAGCCTCCGCCCCGTGCAGACGCTTTCCCCACGCAATATATTTTTGCAACGGAATGTTTTCGGCAGAAATCCGGTCGTAAAGCAAAACGCCTTTGCCGTGCGGGTCTGCGCTCACCAAAGCATCGCCGCCATATTCCCGCCCGACGCGCAAAATTTCTCGGACGGTTTTTTGGGGAACAATCGAGACGGCGACGGTTTCCAGCGTGTCGGCGTATTTGATGAGCGCCCCGTTGTGACAAATAACGGGCGCATTTAATTTTAATTGAATGGCAACAGGAAGCGCGTCACGGAAACGTCTGCCAGTCGCAATCGTCACTAAAACACCTTTTTCTTCGGCTTTCTGAATTGCTTCGATATTTTTTAGAGAAATTTCGCCGCGCGAATTAAGAAGCGTTCCGTCGAGGTCGAGTGCGAGAAGTTTTATCATTTACGGCAATTCCGTTTTCCCTTGCAGAGTTTTTATAAGCATACGCAAAAGAATCGAGATTTGCCAAAAGAGAAGAATTGAAATGAAGAAAGCCGCTAAATAATCAAAATTATCTGTCCCCCGATAAACTTGGTCGAGAAAGGCAACTTTCGGTGAAAACTCCTCGCCACCTAAACGACCTCCATTGTATCTGGCAGAAAGTCCATAGATAAACACAATGGCATAAAAAATTGTTAAAAATGAAGAAAGTAAAAATCTTTTTGTTTTGAGTAAGGCAATAAAAATAAAAAGAGTTAAAAAATGAAGTAGAGCTATTCCTGCTGTGGGACCAGAGCCTGAAAATCCGCCTTCTTGATTGTAATTAGCTAAGGATTCTAATCTTTGTTGTTGATCATAAACAAATTAATTGTAATCTTCGATTATACCGTAACAAAAAGCTGAGGCAACAAAAGCAAATGTAATGAAAGTAACAATTAACAACAATTTATGTTCTTTTCTTGAGATATAATTATTTACTTTCATAATCTATTAGACACCGAAACACTTAAAATGTTTAGTAAAATTATTTCGCCTGATGCGCTTCCATATATGCCCGCAAAAGCTGATTAATTTTGAGCGGATAAAAATATCCCTGCGCTTTGAAAAATTTGATGATGTCGCGGTCAATTGGCACATTTTCCTGTGATACGGTCGGTATCGGTTTACCGTTTTTCATCCGCACGGCGCGCGCGAACATTTCTTCGGTAATCGGCGGAATATCCGAATAATCAATGTCTTCGTCGGTCATTGCGTCAATTCGCGCCCAATCAGTTTGCGATGTTTCTAAAGTATTTTTCTTCGTCATTTTTATTTCCTTTCCTAAAGGAAATAATTCTTTTTATTTGGTTCGTTTCCGTATATGAAACCTCAACCACTCGACCAAACGACAAACCAAGAGCAAAAAATCTCGTTTCGCCGTAATCGAATCGATCATCAATAACTACTTCTATTTCATTTTCAAAAACTCGCCAAACGTCGGCAAAATCGAGATCTTGTTTCCGTAAATTTTCCTGCCGCTTGTTTTCGTCTCATTCAAATTTCATTGTAGTGACAATCACCCGCCCGCGTCAATTATTTATTTCGCTGCTCCGCGAGCCATTTTTGATAGGCGGCTTTGCCGCGCTCGAAGTCATTTGAGCTAGCATAAAAATGGTGTGAGCCGTCGTTTTTCTCGACGTTCAGGACGTAGAAAATATAATCGGTTTTGGCGGGATTGAGCGCGGCTTCGAGGGCGCTTTCGGAAACGGAAGAAATTGGTCCAGGCGGGATACCGCCGAAGCGTCTCGTGTTGTAAGGTGAATCAACTTCCAAATCGCTTTTGTTGATTGTGCCGTCCCAGCGATTCTGCATTTTCGCTACATAAACGGCGGTTTGGTCAATTCCCAAGGGGATGTTTTTGCTCAAGCGATTATAAATAACCGAGGCGACAACCGCTCGCTCGGCATCAAATTTCGATTCTGTTTCGACGAGCGATGCAATTGTTACAATTTCGTGCGGAGTTCTGCCAAGCGCGCGGGCGCGTTCGTTCCATTCAGGCTGCCAAACTCTCTTAAATTGCTCGACCATCCGTCGGATAACTTCCCCCGGTTTCGTGTCGAGTGGAAAATCATAAGTGCTTGGAAACATATAGCCTTCGAGATTTTTTGCCGTTGAGTCAAAATCCTTTATTAAGGACGCGTCGTCCATTAAAGTTAAAATCGCTTTTTCGTTGGTCGGTGGATTTGTCGGAAACTTTTCGGCGACACGCTTGGCAATATCAAAGCGCGTGTAGCCTTCGGGAACGGTGAATTTCGTGGTGCGTTCTTCGCCTTTTTTGAGTTCGCTTAAAACTTGAAGCGGCGTAATTGGTGAAGCGAATTGATATTCGCCAGCCTTTAGCTTGCTTGCGTCACCGAATGAACGCAGGTAAATTTGGATTGGCAATTCATTTTGCAGAATGCCTTCAGCTTGAAGTTTACTGATAACTTCATTCGGCGTCGAGCCTTTCGGAATTTGAATAAACCGGTTGGCTTTCGTGTGTTCGTGCGATTTATTGAGCGAACTATAAATCCAAATAGAAACGCCGACAGCTGCTAAAAGCGAGAGGACAAATAATACAAAAAGAATTTTGATGAATTTCATTGTTTTAAATTTTAGCAGAAAAATTTATTGCAGATAAACGCGAACTAACGCAGATGGAATAATTTAACTTTGGATATTAAAGTTTAAACTTCGAACTTATGACGAAAAGAATTTTTGCAGCAGTTGATATTTCAAATGAAGCGAAAGATAAAATATCGGAATATATAAAAAATTTAAAAAGCGAATTTTCGGATTTGCGCGTCGGTTGGGAAAAGACTGAAAAACTTCATTTAACGCTAAAATTTCTCGGCAACATTGATGATTCTGATTTGCAAAAGTTAAATGATGCAGCTATGGAAACCGCCGGACAAATTCCAAAATTTAATTTACAAACTACCGCCACCGGCGCGTTTCCCTCACGAAAAAAAGCGCGCGTTTTATGGCTCGGCATCAAAGATAAAAAGGGAACTTTACAGAAACTTTCCGAAGGTTTTGAAATAAATTGCGCGAAACACGGATTTGCCAAAGATACAAGAAGTTTCAAGGCGCATTTGACGATTGCACGGTTGCGCGAACCGGGTAAATCGAAGGAATTAATCGAAAAGCATCTGGAAACAAAAATTGAGCCTGCCCAATTTGAAGTTTCGGAGATTGTGATTTATGAAAGCCATTTGCAGAAGACGGGCTCAATTTATTCAGTCGTTTCAAAACACAAATTAGAAGAAAATATAACCGCAGATAGCTGATAAACGCAGATTGAAGAATTTAATTTATCGGCGGTTAATTTCTATTTTTCTTTAAGATATTTTTCAATCGCCTGTGTTACGACTTCGCTATCCGGTTTGTCTTTCGATGAAAACCGCGCAACGATTTCACCTTTTTTATTTACCAGAAATTTGTTGAAGTTCCAGGAAATATCTCCTGCAAATGCCGGATTTGTTTTTTTGCCGGTTAAAAATGCATAAAGCGGATCCTGGTCTGCGCCTTTGACGGAAATTTTGGCGAACATCGGAAACGTAACTTTGTATTTCGATTCGCAAAACTCTTTGATATCCTTTTCAGTTCCGGGTTCCTGCTCGCCAAAATTATTGGCAGGGAAACCGAGAACATAAAATTTTTTGGCGTTGTATTTTTCGTGAATTTTTTGCAAGCCTTCATACTGCGGCGTATAACCGCATTTACTGGCAGTATTAACAATCAATAAAACATTGCCTTTATATTTTTTTAATTTTACATCTTTACCGTCAATATCCTTCAGTGGAAATTCGTAAATTGATTTCGGTTTTGCCGATTCAGACGACATTGATTTTTCTTCAACACTGTTTCCAAAAGACATTGCAAAACCTCCGGTAACTACTACAATGAGCAAGCAAATAATAATTTTCAACATAATTTTCTCACAAATAATTTAATTTTTTTATCTGCCTAACTCGCGCGGCGTGCGCGGCGGGTTGGGCAATTCATCTTTTTTCTTTTCACCCGTTTCGCTAAAAACTTCTTTGAGCGCGCCGATGCTTGAAAGCATCGCGGAGGTTTCCATCGGCATAAAAATTACTTTCGAGTTTTGCGTGCGGGTCATATCGCGCAAACTTTCAATATAACGCGCCGTAATTAAATACTGTGTCGTTTGCTGCGGATCGCCGATGGCTTGCGAAATTTGGGCGATTGCCTGCGCTTCCGCCGATGCCGCTTTGAGCCTGGCTTGCGCCGCGCCGTCGGCTGATAAAATCGCCGATTCCTTTTCGCCTTCCGAGCGCGTGATTGCTGCCTGTTTTTCGCCTTCGGCGCGGGTAATCGCGGCTTGTTTGTCGCCTTCCGCCTGCAAAATCAAAGCGCGGCGATTGCGTTCCGCCGTCATTTGTTTTTCCATCGTGATGCGCACGTCTTCCGGCGGGTTGATATTTTTCACGTCAACGCGCGTTACTTTAACGCCCCATTTATCGGTAGCTTCGTCAAGAATCAAGCGCAGTTTAGCGTTAATTTGATCACGGTTTGAAAGCGTGTGGTCTAAATCCATTTCGCCCATGACCGCGCGCATTCCGGTAATCGTCAACTGCACAATACCGCCGACTAAATCGTTAACTTCATAAACTGATTTCACCGGGTCGGTAATTTGCCAGTAAACAACCGAATCAACATTTATTGTTACGTTGTCGCGCGTGATAACCGGTTGGGGCGGTAAATCTATATACTGTTCACGCAAATCAATCGAGATCATTCCAGGTCGCGAGTTCGTCCAATAGACGGCACGCGGGCTGTCAAAAAATGGAATGATGATATTCAAACCGCTCACCGCCATACGGTTAAATCGTCCGAGTCGCTCAATCAGCAAAACGGTTGACTGCGGCACGATCTTCAGTGTTTTATACCCAACTACCAGAAGTGCGATGCCCAGAAAAACAAAAAATGCGAAACCCAAACTGAATAATTCCATTTTTGACCTCTGAAGAATTTTTTTATTAGCTAAAGCTAAATATATCCGATTTTCAGATTTTTGTTAATGTCTAATTGATAAATGCACGATAAAAAGTTTTAATTATCCAAAATCTTTTTGCTTTTGAAACAATTCTATGACCGTAAAACTTTCCGATATCGAGGACGCGCGTCAAATTCTGCAAGGTATTATTCTTCCGACACCGATACTTTTTGATGACAAACTTTCACGTGAAATTGGAGCTAAAGCTCACTTAAAGGCTGAATGTTTACAACGTGGCGGTTCGTTCAAAGTGCGCGGGGCATACAATAAAATCAGCCGCCTGACCGCCCAGGAAAAAAAGCGCGGCGTAATCGCGGCTTCGGCGGGAAATCACGCGCAAGGTGTAGCGCTCGCAGCCAGTCTCAACAACATTAAATCAACCATAGTTCTACCTGAATTTGCTCCTTTAACAAAAATTACGGCGACGAAAAACTTTGGTGCGGAAGTCGTTTTGCACGGCGCGAGTTTCGATGAAGCATACGCCTATTCACGCCAACTACAAGAAAAACACGATTACACATATGTCCACGCCTTCGACGATGAACTCGTGATTGCCGGACAGGGAACAATCGGGCTGGAAATTGTCCGCGATTTGCCCAAAGTGTCCGTTATTGTCGTGCCGATCGGCGGCGGCGGAATAATTTCGGGTATTGCGATTGCCGCGAAAAGTCTTTTGCCGAATGTGCGCGTCATCGGCGTGCAGGCGGCAAACTGTGCACCGATGAAAAAATCGGTGGCGGCAGGCAAAGTTGTTGTTTTAGAC
>JALZOH010000512.1 GCA_030857305.1 Acidobacteriota bacterium | reverse complement strand
GTTCCGCCCTTGCTGACGCGCGGGCTTCTGCCTGAGAAGAAAATTTAGGCGCGCCGAATTTTAACAAGGCGCATCAAAATTAAGCGAATGATATTTTGTGTGAGAAAAGTCTTATAAATAGTGATGAAAATAAACCAATTTGCGTGTCGAATTCTTTTTTTAATCGCGCTGCTGGCAAACGTCGCTTGCGCCTCTTCGCCGTCTGTAGATGCTTTTGAAACCGACTCGGCTGAAGATGAATCAGCTTTCGATGTGCCTGCTGTCACGCCGAAGTTCAATGTCGAAACAGTAGCGACGAATTTGGAAGTTGTCTGGTCAATTGTTTTTGCGCCCGACGGACGAACGTTTTTTACCGAACGACCCGGACGGCTTCGTGTGATCGAAAACGGTAAACTGAGCAGCAAGCCGCTCGCGGTCGTTTCAGAAGTCGAGCCGTCCGGCGAAAGCGGCTTGATGGGAATGGCTCTGCATCCGCAGTTTGCGAGCAATCATTTTTTGTATCTCGCTTACGCTTATCAAAAAAACGGTAATCAACACGTCAAAGTCGTGCGCTACCTCGAAACGGGCAACGATTTGACCGACGCAAAAATTATTCTCGAAATGATTCCGGCGGCGCGGTACCACGCCGGAACGCGCCTCAAGTTTGGTCCCGACGGAAAACTTTATATCACGACCGGTGATGCGACCAAACAAAGTCAGGGACAAGAACTCAATACTTTAGGCGGGAAAACCCTGCGGTTAAACGACGATGGTAGTATCCCGGCAGATAATCCGTTTGTCGGTCAAAAAGGAGCGCGTCCGGAAATCTGGACATATGGTCACCGCAACGCACAGGGAATGGATTTTCAGCTCGAAACCGGCTTGATGTTTCAAACCGAACACGGTCCGAGCCTCATTGACGGCGTGTCGCTTTTTAAGCGTTCCGGCGGCGACGAAGTCAATATCGTCGAACGCGGCAAGAATTACGGTTGGGCAAAAATCAGTCATAAAACGAAGCGCGAAGGAATGGAAACACCGATTGTCGAATATTCACCCGCCGTCGCTCCGGCAAGCGGGATGTTTTATCGCGGCAACGCTTTTCCCGAATTCAAGGGTAATTTCTTTTTCGGGGCGCTTAAAGGCGAAGCAATCATCCGGCTTGTGCTTGATAACAGACGAGTTGTCAGCCAGGAACGTCTGCTGGTGAAAACTTACGGACGAATTCGTGAAATCAGTGAGGCGCCGGACGGCTCGATTTATTTTTCAACCTCGAACCGCGACGGGCGCGGGGATGCGAGCCGGGAAGACGACCGGATTTTGCGGATTGTGCCGACCAATTGACCAACCAAAATAGCTAAAAGAATTGGACTTATTTGATAAAAATTAACTATACTTTTCAAATATTAGTATGCCAAATGCTGATAAATCTATACTTTGAAATTAAACAGAAAGTTATGAAAATCATTTTTACCTTTCTTTTCTCAATGCTTTTGACTCTCCCGATTCAGTCGCAGGCTCAAACTACCGAACCCGCAAAAATAAAAGAAAAAGACAAGACACTGGTCAGCGTTCCGGTGACCGTCAGCGACCGGGAAGGGCATTATATTTCCGGTTTGAAGAAGCAGGATTTTGCCGTTTACGAAGACGGCGTTAAACAGAACATCACATTTTTTGGGACCTTTGATGAACCGCTTAATATCGCTCTACTACTTGACACCAGCGGAAGTACCAAAGATACATTAGAGAAAATCAAAGATGCCGCCAAAGATTTTGTCGGATTATTGAATCCGAACGACAAATGTTTGATAGCGACATTCGATTCTCAAATAAAAATACTCAATTCGTTAACTTCCGATCAGCAAACGCTCAAAGACTCGCTCGATAAAGTTCAAACCGCCGCGCAGGATGGAACAATTCTTCATAACGCGGTCGAGCAAATCGCTCAGAAGTCGTTTGCCAATGTTGAAGGTCGTAAAGTAATTGTTCTTTTATCGGACGGCAAAGATTTCGGGAGTTCGATCACAAAAAATCAATTATTAAATCAGCTCGAAGAATCAGACGTATTGATTTATACTATCCATTACAAAACGGGCGAAGGTTTTAATAATCTGGTAATCGCTCCGGACGGGATGGTAAAGGAAGGAAAGGAAAGCAAGCCGCGCAAAAAGAAGCCTCAAAAAAAGAAAAAGGGATATTCGGTTTGGATTCCCGCAGCGGCGGGAGTGGCTGATGATGCGGAAATTGAAATTCGCGAAAAAAAGGCGGATGTTGAAGCGGTAAATGCTCTAAGAGAAATGTCCGATACCAC
>JALZOH010000511.1 GCA_030857305.1 Acidobacteriota bacterium | reverse complement strand
AAAAAATACTAACCACGAATGCGAGATTAGCAGAAAATTTTCGCATAAATTTTTCCTTACTTGATATCATTCGAATGCTAAAACATGCGCCGAATACGTGTATCTCAAGTATAAACCAAATTTTATTTTGACTAAAAACGCTTCGTCTTTGACGATTTGCTAAGCAAGATTTGGAACTGTAAAGACGAGAGAAAAAACAAACAAATAAAGAAATCTTGAAATTCTTTTTAATTCCGTTGTTGATTCGGATTAGCGGGAATAATTTGAGTTTTATTCCCGCCAGTTTATTACAGTTATTTTCCTCTCTGAAAATACGTTCCAAAGTAAACCATATTCGTGTTATAGCCAACGTTGAGGGGCGCGGTGTAGCCGTTGGACATGTGGTGGTATTTGTAGCCGACAAAGTAGCTTTTGGTTTCCGACCTTCGGATTTCGACGCCCGCGCCGAATTCAGGCATAATCTGAAACCGGTTTCCGATTTCGTCGGGTTCAAGCGCCGAGCGGTTATCGGGAAACTTTTTGTTAAATAACGCAACGCCCATTCCTCCGGCGATATACGGCTGTATTTTCTGGCTGTTCCTCCAGTTAAACTGCAAGCCAAGTGGAACAAATCCGACGCCGAAGACGGTTTTGCGGTCGCCGATGGTTGCTGTTGTCGTCGGCGAAGTCTGTACTAATCGTCTCTGGCGGTAATTGACTATAATCAGCGGATTAAGATCCACATAATATCTGAACCGGTGACTCGGATTATTCTTCATTGACCAAGCGCGGCGGATGCCAAACAACACAACCGGCGCTTTTTGCGATTCGCCTTTCAAATCCTTGTGAATGGTGAAGGAACCGGCATAATAACCCCATTCATTATTGCCGGATGCGATTTGTTTTTCGTATTCGTTATCAATTTTAGTTTTGACCGGAGAGAAAGATTTGCTACCGGAAAAGCCATTTCCACTGTGGCTCGCCGAAATTCCAGTTGATTTCGGGGAAGAAACCGATTCGTTTTCCGTACCTTTTGTCAAATTATTATTACCGTTTGATGAATTTTGCGCTTCTACGCAGATAAAGCTGAAAATTACAATAGTAAGCCAGAGCACAACGCTCCGGCTCGAGTGAAACAGATCCATTATATATTTTTACTCCTTTAGTCGCTTGTCCTTAGTTTATAAACCTTTAAAAGTTCTGTGTAATTCTGCCAAAAACGAGCCAAATTGTAAATCTCGTCATCGGTTAATTTTCGTTTTACACGCGCCGGGCTTCCCATTACGAGTGAGCGGGGCGGAATTTGTGTATCGGGCGTAACGAGCGAACCAGCCGCAATGAGCGAATTTTTACCGATTCTCGCGCCGTCCAAAACGATCGCGCCGATGCCGATTAAACAACCTCTTTCGACGTGACATCCGTGCAGCGTAACGCGGTGTCCGAGCGTTATTTCGTCTTCCAAAACGGTCGGATGCGTTTTACTGGAAACGTGAATGACGCTCGCGTCCTGAACGTTTGTCCGCGCTCCAATACGGATAAAATTTACGTCACCGCGCACAACCGAATTAAACCAGATGCTTGATTCCGCACCAATTTCGACATCGCCGATAATCATTGCATTTTCGGCGACAAAAGCGGTTTTGTGAATTTTCGGTGAAATATTTTTAAAAGTTTTTATCATAAATTATGCTTGCACGAAGCAGCCAATATTAAGTTGTTAAAGAAAATTTTTAGTAAATTATTTTACTATCAATCGGTTATTGCTTGTTGAGATTTTCACAAAAGAAAAATTTTAAGACGCGATTCGGCAAAGAGCAAGAATTGGAATTTTGCGCCGGTTCATGGCAAACTCAAATAAATTTTAGATTTTGGATTTTAGATTGTAAGAAAAATTATGAATAACAAATCGAAAATTTTGGCTTTTGCTGGCAGTCTCGGCAAAAAATCATATAAGAGAGAGTTTTGAAAACGGCATTTAAAGATAAAAGATAGAAGAAGAGAAATAAAAAGTTTTATGAATCAAAATTTTTTTGAAAAAGAAGCGGCTTTTCCATTGCTTCCGCTTTCGGAATGGAAAGAGACAAAAAACACGCTTCATCTTTACCTGCAAATAGTCGGAAAAGTTCGGTTGGCGCTGTTTCCGCGAATGAATCATTGGTGGAATGTTCCGTTTTATGTTTCGGCTCGAGGTTTGACGACGCGCCCAATTCCATACGGCTACTTAAAACCAATTTAGTGATTAACCTGCGATGCGGTTCATTTTATGAAAGAATTTACCGAAGCCGAAAAGCAATTGTTGATTGCGGTTGGC
>JALZOH010000510.1 GCA_030857305.1 Acidobacteriota bacterium | reverse complement strand
GCTTCGACTTTATCCGGATTTTTCAAAAATACGATTTCCTTTGAATCCGGCGAAAAAGCATAATCTTTGCCGGTTGAAGCTCCGTAAGGCGGCGCGTCAAAATCGCCCGGCGTGACGTCTCTGGCAACCCCGCCGCCGCTTGGAACAATAAGGACGTGTGTTCTTTTTTTGTCGCGCCATTCAACCCAGTGGCGGTAAAGAAGACGGTCGGTGACAATCGCTTTAACTTTACTCGTTTCGGCGGAGGCTTCCTTTCGGGAGTTGCAATCGTCGCTCGTGCATTCAGGGTAAACGTCCGAATTAAAAGCAATCCACCTTCCGTCAGGCGACCAAACCGGATTGCCCGCGCCGGTTGAGATTTTTGTAATCTGCTCTTTATCGTCGCCGTCCTCGTCCATCGTCCAAATTTGTCCGCCGGTTGTAAAAGCGATTTTTTTACCGTCCGGCGACCAGCGCGGCGAGCTATTTGATTTATCGCCTTTCGTAATTTGTTTTTGATTCGTTCCGTCAACGGCAACAGTATAAATATGCGTCAGAGTGCGATTTGCTTCCTTGTTGACATCGCCGATCGTAAACGCGACGGTTTTGCCGTTCGGCGAAAGCTGCGGATCGCCGACGCGCCGAATCTTGAATAATTCATTAACGGTTAATACGGAATTTTGCTGTGCAAAAATGTTTGCAGATGCAAATGTCAGCAACAATAAAAAAGCTGAAAAGAAAATGCGTTTCATATCATTTTTCCTTTGAAAATTAAACTTAAAAAGCGGCAATATTATGGCATAAAATTATGGAAAGTTAGAACCGAATCGGCTATGATGTGTAAAAACTTGATGAACAAACAAATGAAACAAAATCTTTTAATTTTTTTTAGTCTTCTCTTTATTTTTACAATCCAAATTTCAGCACAGCAACCGCAAGCAACACCGCAATTATATTCAGAAAAAACTTTAAGCGATTTGAAAAAAATTCAACAAGCGGCTTTGCAAAGCAATTACGCTTATCAGCAAACCGCTTATCTTTCAAACAACATCGGAGCGCGTCTGAGCGGTTCTTTACAGGCTCAGCGTGCCATCGAGTATGTTGCCGCTGAAATGCGAAAACTCGGTCTGGAAGTTCGTCTGCAAAAATTAATTGTCCCGCACTGGGTTCGCGGCGAGGAAAAAGGCGAACTAGTCGAATTCGAAGGAATGGCGAAGGGGACAACACAGAAAATTGTTCTCACAGCGCTCGGCGGAAGCATTGCCACCGCGCCGAACGGATTGATTGCCGATATTATTGTTGTTAAAGATTACGATGAACTTAACAAACTTGGCAGAGACAAAATTACCGGGAAAATCGTACTTTACAATAATAAATTCGACCGTGAAATGGCAGAATCAGGTTTTGGCGGCGAGGCTTACGGGCAAGCCGGAATTTATCGTCGTGGAGGCGCAATTGAAGCCGCGCGTTTGGGCGCTGCTGCCGTCCTTGTTCGATCGGTCGGCGGTTCGCAAAATCGTTTGGCGCACACGGGCGGGATGCGCTATGACCAGCAGGTAACAAAAATTCCGGCGGCAGCAGTTTCGTTTGAAGATGCGGAAACGATTGCTTATTTAGCAAAAGCCGGCAAAGTTAAAATGAAATTGCTATTGACACCGCAAACTTTACCGGACGCAATAAGTTACAACGTCATCGCCGATTTGAAGGGAAGCGAAAAGCCGGATGAAATCGTGATAGTCTCCGGTCATCTCGATTCGTGGGATTTAGCGACCGGCGCGCTCGACGATGCGGTCGGTGTTGCCGTTTCGATGCAGGTTCCTTTTATTTTGAAACAATTGAAACTCAAGCCGAAAAGAACAATCCGCTTCGTTGCTTATATGAACGAAGAAAACGGATTGGTCGGGGGAACGACTTATGCTAAGGAAGAAGAAGCGAATTTGTCAAAACATTTTGCCGCGATCGAAAGTGATTTAGGCGCGTCGCATCCGCTCGGGTTTTATTTTGCCGGAAAACAGGAAGCATTGCCGTATCTCTCTCCGATTTCAAAAATTTTATCCGAACAAGGCTCAGGTTTATCAAGCTTTCGTCCCGGCGGAGTCGCGGCAGACATCGGACCCCTGACGCAAAAAGGCGTTCCTTCATTCGCGCCATGGTTTAACACACAAACTTATTTCAATTATCATCACACCGCCGCCGATACTTTTGATAAAGTTAACCCGCGCGAATTAGCCGAGAACGGCTCGTTAATGGCAGTCTTAGCTTTCGGACTTGCAAATTTAGAGCAACCTCTCCCAAGATAGCTTTAAAGTAAATG
>JALZOH010000509.1 GCA_030857305.1 Acidobacteriota bacterium | reverse complement strand
CGGTATTCAATACCTTCTCTGAATATTTTTTCGAGCGTTTTAATTGTCCATTCCTGAATTTCCTGATTGCTGTCGGTTGCGTAAGCTGAACCGTAAGTGGCGGAATTTACATATTCAAACGGAATCGGACGAAACCGGTCCGTACCGATAAAAACCGTCACGGCGTTTGCCGCCAGACTGGATTTTCGCATCTTTTCACACGCTCTGGTCAAAAAATATAAAACCGCTTCTTTGAGCTCGCGGTATTCGTTGGCGGTTTGCCCGAAGCTTCGTGAACAGGTGATCGAATGTTTTTTGGTTGCTACTTGCTCGAACGGTAAACATTTGATTCCGCGCAGCTCGAGCGCGATTCTTGCGCCGACGACCGTCAGAAGTCTTCGTGCGAAACGGTTATCCATTTCCCTTAATTGCCAGGCAGTCAGAATATTATTGGCTTTGAGCTTTATGGACGAACGGTAACCGATTCCCCAGACATCTTCAACGTTCGTTTCCTTCAAAACATTTTCGGTATTTGATGAACGGTAAAGATTCAAAATGCCTTCTGCCGACTCAATCTTTTTGGCTCTTTTGTTGGCAATTTTCGCCAGCACTTTTGTTTCGGCGATTCCGATTGAGACAGGAATGCCCGTCCACTTATACATTTTTTCGCGGATTGTGCGCGCCAGATTATCGAGCGAGTTTTTGCGCGGCTCAAGATTGAGAAACGCTTCATCGATTGAATAAATCTCAACGGCGGGCGTGAAATTTTGCAGAAGGTTCATCACGCGCGAGGACATATCGCCGTACAGCCCATAATTTGACGAAAAGATTTCGGCATCGTGAGTTTCAAGCAAATCCAAAACCTTAAACAAAGGCGAACCCATCGTCACGCCAATTGCTTTGGCTTCCTCCGAACGAGCAACTACGCAGCCGTCGTTGTTCGATAAAACAACCATCGGCTTATCTTTCAGCCGCGCATCAAAAACGCGCTCGCACGAAGCGTAAAAATTATTGCAATCAAGCAGCGCAATGGCGTTATTCATAAGTCTTAGCAGGTGAGTAAGAGTTTTGAGGCATCAATAATCGCTAGCTAACCATATTCCCGGCATTCAACTTTTGCCTTTTACCTTTTTACTTTTGCCTTCCGAATTAGTGGTGGTTAAACGAAACAATCACTTTTCCCCAAATCTCAAAATCCATATCTTCCAAAATTTCAATCGGTTTATAATTGGCGTTTTTCGGAATCAAAAGCACTTTGCCCGCATCATCAATAAACAATTCTTTGACGCACATCTCGTCACCGATGCGAGCGATCACGATATCGCCGGACTTGGTTTCAATCGCGCGGTCAACAATCAAAGTCGCGTTCGGGCGGATTCCGGCATCAATCATTGAATCACCCGAAGCCCGCACGTAAAACGTCGCAAACGGATGCCGGATCAGTTCGCGGTTTAGGTCAATCGAAGATTCAATATAATCTTCCGCCGGACTCGGAAATCCTGCCGCCACGCGCGACAAAATAAGCGGCAGAAACAAAGGCTCAATCTGTTCAACCGGAAAAACACGACCATTCACGAAACTTCTGATTTCCTGCATAATCAAAAATTAATGACCTAAGATAAGTCTTAAGTAAAACAAAATTTCTTTTATGAAACAAATCGTAGCACACTGGAGGAGAATTTGCCTATTTTTCTGAGTTAAAAGAATTGGATAAAATCCAAAAAAGTGTTTTCCGCACAATCTATTCACTTACAATTATAAAAAACTTGTAAAACCTTTTACGTTCTTCGTTTGCGAATGCGTATAAAATGTATGTATAACATACTTATGAAGTTCGTCTGGAAAGAATCAAAAAGAGAACTAGTCATTAAAAAACGCGGCATAGATTTGGCTAAAATTACGGATCTTTTTGATGACCCGTTCGCGGTTTACTTTGAAGATTACGAGCATTCTACCGATGAAGAAACACGTTTTGAAGTTATTGGGCAGAGCGCGTTTTACGGCTTACTCCACGTAATTTTTAGTTACGCGGATGAAAACGACATTTTTCTTGTTACCGCTCGGCGCGCAGAAAATTGGATGGTAAAAGAATATGAAGAAAACAGAAAAAGATTATGAATACCTGGAGACTTCTCCTGAGGCGAAAGCGGCGGGCTTGAGACGCATCAGCCGTCCGAAGTTTTTGGATAAAATTCCGAAAAACGTTTCTTTGCGCGACTCGAAAAGCCGCATCACAATTTATTTGGATGCGGATATTATCGAGCATTTCAAACACGAAGCGGCAAAGACCGGCATCGGTTACCAAACTTCGATTA
>JALZOH010000099.1 GCA_030857305.1 Acidobacteriota bacterium | reverse complement strand
TTGTAACTGTTTGATAATTTCGAGCATAAATTTTTTACCCTTATCCAGTTCTTCCGGAGCAAGTGAGATTGCGCCGACAACGGCGTGACCGCCGCCGCCGTAGCGTTCACAAATTTCCGCAATATTGTGAAGTCTGGGACGCGGCGACCACGGATTCGAGCCGACGGAAATCTTTGTCCTAAAAGAACTTCTCGAAAGGGAAACGGTGTAGGTTGTTTGCGGGTAAAAATAATACGGAATGAATTTGTTATAACCATCGATTCCGCTTTCAACCAAATCAAAACTCACCACGCCGCGCGCGTAAACGGAATTTTGCTTGATAATTTCCACGTTCTTCCAGTGTCTTTCAACAATTGGCTCGAGTTTGGCTTGAATTTCCTTGCTTCCCACAATTTCATCGAGACTTTTCTCGGTTAAATCACGAATAATCTTTTCGACAAATTTTTCGTCCTTTTCACCTTCGATAATTTGCATTAACTTTAGTGCCGGTGAACGAAGCTCGACGCACTGCCCCGGCGAATCATAAAGCGCGCCGTCAATAATACGCGCCCAATGAATCAGTTCAACCAGAGATTCGTCCTCAAAATCGAATTTTTCTTTGGCAACGCGGGCGATAAATTCGGCGCACGATTTACTGTTTATATCAAGAAACTTTTTTCCTGACTTATCGGCGCGAAAATGGGCTTCGTCCTCCGGTTTAAGAAATGCGGATTGATGATGGTCAAACCACCAGGTTAAACGCTCATCGGCGGAGTATTTGAAATCAACGATGGCGTTTTCGTCGCCGTCGAATTGTTTTTCGTCAAAGGCATTGCCCGCGCGATGCATCGTCGGAGTGTAAAAAATCTCTGCGTTTTGATTAATTTTAGCCGAGTAAAATTTTGAAAATACGGCGGCGGAAGAAACACCGTCAAAGCAATTTCCGTGATAAAGTATGCGAAGTTTCATAATGTCAGATGTGTTTTGTGAAATAAACAAAACATTTTAGATTAGTTGTCCAGGCTCATATCGTCAAGGAAAAAGTAATGAACATTCACATTGCAAACTTTGAAGACGCAGATTTACTCGTTGAATTTAATCGGGCGATGGCGCTTGAAACAGAAGGGAAACGGCTTGCTCCGGATGTTTTGAGGAGCGGCGTGGAAGCGGTCTTCAGTGACGATAAAAAAGGCTTTTATGTTGTTGCCCGAAGCCGCGACGATCAAATTGTCGGAAGCTTGATGATAACTTTTGAGTGGAGCGATTGGCGCGGAAAATGGTTTTGGTGGATTCAGAGCGTTTATATTCTGCCGGAGTTTCGCGGGCGCGGAATTTATCGCCTGCTTTATGAATTTGTAAAAGAAACCGCCCGTGATCGGCAAAATGTTTGCGGTTTTCGGCTTTACGTCGAAAAGGAAAATACAAATGCCCAAAATGTTTACGAAAAATTGGGTATGAAACCTTCGCATTATTTAATGTATGAAGAAACTTTATAAAACAAGCCGATATTCTAAAGATAAGAATATCGGCTTAAAATTTGGAAAAATAATAATGTAAAACCATATGTCAAAAGAAATTTTTACGATATTAACATCGAAAAAATAAAAAATGACGTTCCTCGCTGATTTTTAGTTTACATTTGCACTTCTGTCGAAAGGTAGTAATAACCGCCGAAAGTGGCAAATGTCTGATTATCAAATTGCCTGACCGCGCCGCAATTAGTGCATCTTCGGTAAGTTATATTGTTGAAGGAAAAAGGTCTGGTCATATGTCGATGCCAACAACCGAAAAACTTTACGCAAATACCAACCTTTTTTCCGAATGGATTTTTATCAACTTTTACGTGAGATTTTGTAAATAAACTTTGTAACATCTAAAATTTTCTAGTTAAAACAGCTGATAATTTTGCCGGTTCTAACTGCCTCCTTGAACTTTTGCAACGTTTTCAAATTTTTCCTCGCCTGGTTTGTGGCAAACTCTGTGCCAACAATAGGAATTTGTTTGATGAGTCTGACGCTTTCGCCGAAAATAAAACTTTTCAGCATTTATTTTTTATTAGAAAACAATTTTCGGAATGTCTATTTACAAGCAATTTTTATTAGATAACCTTACTTATGTCTGATTTCGATTCATTATGAACTGGTTGAGCATTTGTGTTTTAATACATTCAAATGAATAGGATTACGGAAAAGGAATTCGCTCAAATTTGCAGAGGAATTTACGATGAAAGAAAGGTGATTTGCAAACATAATCCGATCGGCACACCCGAAGAAATCCTCTTATGGATGCTCCTCAGTTGTTTGATCAGTTATTTAAGTTTATCTGAAATAGAGACGCCTTGTTTTAACGGAATGCCGACGGCGCAAACTTACCATGATGCAATTCATTTTGTATTAAAAGATAAAATGATCGAAGACTTTAATATAGAAAATTATTTACACGAATTAGTTGAAAAATGATTGTTAAAACATTTGTACTAAGCCCATTTCAGCAAAATACACGCGTTGTTGTCTGCGAAGAAACACGGAAAGCGATTTGTATCGATCCGGGAGATGAATCAACCGAAATGGTCAAATTTATCAACCATTTCGCTCACGAGTTACAAGCTATTGCGTTGACTCACGCGCATCTCGACCACATCGGCGGCGTGACGGATTTACATAAACATTTTCCAGATGCGGAAATTATTCTGCACAAAGATGATGTAGATTTATATTACGGTTTGCCCGAACAGCCGCTTTTTATGGGAGTGCCGCGGAATGAGTTAAAGGCTCTCGGTTTAGAATATGAGATTCCGCCGAAATTGAACCGGAAATGGCAGGACGGCGAAGTTTACAAGATTGGAAATTTAAGTTTTAAGATTATTCATTGTCCGGGACACACGCCCGGTCACATCATTTTAGTTGAAGAAACGGAGCGAAAGGCTTTTGTCGGCGATTGTTTGTTTGCCGGTTCAATCGGGAGAACCGATTTGCCCGGCGGAAGTTTTGAGCAATTAATGGATTCAATAAATAATAAAATTCTGCCCCTCGGCGATGACCTTACAATTTTCAACGGACACGGAGATGACACGTCAATCGGACGCGAGAAAGCTACGAATCCTTTTTTGACAGGCGTTTATTGAATTTTTTGGAAAGATTTATTTAAAAGAAAAACGCGCGTCTGCCGAAGCAAACGCGCTCAAATCACTTAGGGAGAGAGAACAAACTAAATGTGAATTTAGTTTGGCATTAGAACTTTATCAATAACGTGAATAACGCCGTTTGATTGTCTTACATTAGCAATCGTAACTGTTGCCATACCGCCTTTTTCGTCCATCAAAACAACATTTTTACCACTCATCGAAGCAGTCAAAGTATCACCTGAAACCGTGTTAAAAGTCGCTTTACCCTTACCTTTTTTGATGGCTTTCATAATTTTTTTAGCGTCCATATTACCCGCGACAACGTGGTAAGTTAAAACTTTCGTTAACATCCCTTTGTTTTCCGGTTTGAGTACAGTATCAACCGTTCCAGCAGGAAGCATGTCAAACGCCGCATTGGTTGGAGCAAAAACCGTAAATGGCCCTTTGCCTTTGAGTGTTTCTACCAAATCGGCAGCTTTAACAGCAGCAACCAGAGTGGTATGATCTTTCGAGTTGACGGCGTTGTCGATGATGTCCTTGTTTTTGTACATCGCTGCTCCGCCGACCATCGGGTTACCATCACCGCTCATCATTTGTGCCGAAGCATTACCCACGCCAAAGCCAAAAACTACCGACATCGCAAAAACTGCTAACATTAATTTTTTCATAATTTATTCCTACCTGAATTTAATTTAAAGGTTCAAAATTATCCTTTGAACTAGATTTCGCTGAGGTAAAGGAAACAGTTTCAGATAAAATAAAAAAATCACACAATTTTAGTATTTGTGTGATTTTTTTATCTTTATTTCGATTTTCCGTTTAGGCGACTGTAATTTTCTTTGATAAATAAACCTCTTGAATTGCATTGAGCAGGTCGACGCCTTCTTTAAATGGTCTTTGAAACGCTTTGCGTCCCGAAATCAAACCGGTTCCACCGCCACGCTTATTAATGACTGCCGTGCGCACCGCATCCGCTAAATCCGATTCGCCTTTTGATTCGCCGCCCGAGTTTATCAAACCGCAGCGTCCCATATAACAATTCGCCACTTGATAACGCACAAGGTCAATCGGATTGTCAGTCGTTAATTTTTCATAAACCAGTTTGTTTGTTTTCCCGTATGTCGGGTTTCCGGCTAAATTCAAAGAATTGTAACCGCCGTTTCTTTCGGGCAATTTTTGTTTGATAATATCGGCTTGAATCGTCACGCCGAGATGATTTGCCTGTCCGGTTAAATCCGCTGCCGTGTGCATATCGCCTTCATCGGTTTTAAATTTGTTGTTTCGCAGGTAACACCACAAAATCGTCGCCATCCCGAGTTCGTGCGCGTAGGCAAAAGCTTCGGCAATTTCCGTAATCTGGCGCGTGGATTCTTCAGAGCCAAAATAGACGGTTGCCCCAACCGCAACCGCGCCCATATTCCGAGCTTGCTCAATTGTTCCGAACAGAATCTGGTCGTATTTATTCGGATGAGTTAAAAGTTCGTTGTGATTGACTTTGACGATAAATGGGATTTTATGCGCGTATTTGCGAGCGACGATGCCGAGCGCTCCAAAGGTCGAAGCGACTGCATTGCAGCCACCTTCGACGGCAAGTTTAACGATATTTTCAGGGTCAAATAGCACTGGATTCGGTGCAAAGCTCGCGCCCGCGCTGTGTTCGATACCTTGGTCAACCGGCAGAATTGAAAGATATCCGGTTTTGGCAAGTCTTCCATTGTCAAAAAGAGTCTGAAGCGAGCGCAAAACAGCCGGATTGCGGTCTGATTGAACCCAAACGCGGTCAATAAAATCCGCTCCGGGAAGCTGTAGATTTTCTTTTGGAATTGTTTTTGAGGTGTGATTTAAAAGTGTTTCGGCATCATCGCCCAAGATTTCTTCAATTTTTTTATAACCAATAGCCATTTATATTCTCCTGGATTAAGGATAAATTTATTAATAATGCTTTTTGCGCCAAATTATAACACAAAATATTATCTTCAAGCTCGGCGCTTCTAGAGAAGGAAAAAGGTAAAAGGCAAAAATAAAAAGCTGAATTCAAACTTCTACTTTTTTGTTTCTTCAATTAGAAATTTTCACTTTTAATCTTATTTTCGCTTTTTCACTTTTGCCTTTTACCTTTTTACTTTTTACTTTAGTAAGTATGCTCAAACGCTATATGCACAACCGTGAACGCCATTTTGCCTTTTTAAATGATAACCGGATTGTGCATCCGTTCGGTTGGGGAACGGAATTTGTCAGGGAAAGCGCCAACGGCGACGACCCGCGCCGAGTTTTCAGCGAATATACAAAAAAAGTTTTGTCAAACAGCGACGAATTTTTCCATCTGCCGGAAATAAAAGACTTTAATTTTCAAAAACCGACTAATGACTCTTCGCGTTCGACTCCCGAATTATCCTGGACAAGCGCGATTGAAACCCCTTCAGAGGAAAACAATACGGCTTACGCCCGATTTTTCCCCTTTGATAAAAACAAAAAATCAGCTGTCGTCGTCTTGCCGCACTGGAACGCCAAAGCCGGAAGTTATTTTGATTTGTGCAAAGTTTTCCGGCGGGTCGGCGTGTCGGCTTTGCGCCTGACGCTGCCTTACCACGAAGAGCGAATGCCGCCGGAACTCGAGCGTGCCGATTATCTGGTTGCGCCGAATGTCGGGCGCACTTTGCAATCTTTGCGGCAATCAGTTTTAGATACACGCGCCGCCGTTCGATGGCTCAAACAACAAGGTTACGAACGAGTTGGCGTGGTCGGAACAAGCATCGGTTCTTGCATCGGTTTTTTCGCTTTTGCGCACGACAGAGCGATTGATGCGGGCGTTTTCAATCACGTTTCCGGCTATGTCGCCGATGTCGTCTGGCAAGGTCTCTCAACATATCACGTTAAACAAGGTCTGGAAAATGATATTTCTCTGGAAGAGTTGCGCGAGTTTTGGCTGCCGATTTCGCCGATGGCTTATATGGAAAAACTCGCCTCAATGCCGCCGCGCCCGCAACGCTATATTTATACCCTTTACGATTTAACTTTTCCCGTCGATTTATCGCGCCAGGTAATTAATGCTTTGCGCGCAAATAACATCAAACACAGCGAAGTTGCAATTCCGTGCGGACATTATACGCTCGGCGAAAAGCCCTGGGTTTATTTGGATGGCTGGAAAATTGTTTCTTATCTAAGAAAGCATCTGCGCTGAGTTAGATTGTTTTGTAAGACTAAATTCCTAAAAAACTGGATTTTTTGTAAGAACTCTTTTATCATCAACAAATCGCTTACAAATTTTCGGTGTTTCGGAAATGTAAACAGTTTGCACTTAAATCTTGTTCAATTCACTTTGAAATCATAATCTTTAACCCAGGAGAATTTACCCCATATGTTTTCGAGTAACCGTCTAAAACGCGTTTTTCAAACTTTGCCATCAACCCGTAATTTGCTTTTCAGTATATTGTTCTTGGTGGCGATAATGTCTCTAATTTTTGTCGTAATCGGCGGCGAAAATCAGGCTAACAAAGCAGAAGCGGCAGTATCGACCGAATCGAGCCGAGTTGCGCAAAGCGCTTTAGAAGCTTCGGTTTCCGTTAAAGTGCAAGTACCCATTAGTATGCGCACTTCGCCTTTTAATGTTGACCGGTATTTGACTGTTCCGCCGAATTTTAGTATTTCGGTTTACGCGCGCGTTCCAAATGCGCGCTTTATGGCGGCTGCGCCGAACGGAGATGTTTTGGTTTCACGTCCCGGCGGCGGTGAAGTAAAGATAATTCGCGCAAGCAGCACGGGCGGCGACCCGACCGTCTCGACTTTCGTCAGCGGTCTTCGTAATCCGCACGACATCGTTTTTCATAATGTCGCCGGCATTACTTACGTTTATATTGCAGAATCGAATCAAATAAATCGTTACATATATAATTACGGCGACTTGACGGCGCACGACCGGCAGATTGTTGTCGCCAATCTACCGGACGCGAGTAGTCCCGAACTCGGCGGCTCTTACGGTCATCAATTAAAAAATATCGCTTTAGATTCAAACAGTAAGTTATACATATCGATTGCTTCGGCAACCAATGCTTCGCCTTCGGACACAACCAGCAATCCGGTTAGGTGCGCTATTTATCAATACAACGCGGATGGCACGAGCGGGCGGCTTTTCGCGCGCGGACTGCGCAACGCCGAAGGATTGGCAATACTGCCCGGCTCGACCGAATTGTGGGTCGTCGTCAACAACCGTGACAACATCGCTTACCCTTTTCACAATGATTGGAACGGTGACGGTACCGATGATTACGGCAAAGTGATGCAGTCCTATGTTGATAATCATCCGCCCGAAGAATTTACGCGTGTCCGCGACGGCGGCAATTATGGATGGCCATTTGCTAACCCAAACCCGGATACGGCAAGCGGTTTTAATAATATGCCTTTTGATTTGGACGTGCAGAATAATGCCAATGGACAAAAC
>JALZOH010000098.1 GCA_030857305.1 Acidobacteriota bacterium | reverse complement strand
CCCTCACATCTTATCCCTTACTCAACTCGGATTGCCGTAACCTTCCAGCGCACATTTGCGCGGTCGTCTTCTTTACTAAAACCGTCAACTGTTGCCACTACGGGAATTGTTTGACCGGGCTCCAATCTTTTTTGTTGTTGGGGAATGACGTTGACTACCTTTTCCCTGATAATTTTGCCGAAAGTGTCAACGACGCCGACTCTTACTTCGAGTCCGTTTATTGTACGGGCGCCTTTATTTCTGATACCGGCGGGAATCGACATCATAATTGTTCCCATTCCGGTCGGCGACTGCATTGTGCCGTCGGCGTCGGTTTGGATAACAATATCTTTTGTATACTGCTCAAATTCCGGTGAGTTTTCAAGAAAAGCTCCCTCCATTGCTTTTTGCTTTTGCACTTCGATTGACGGCTGAAACGACCAGAGCCAGATTGCCCCCGCGATGAGCCCCGCCGCGATGAGCAAGGCGAGCGGGAAAATTTTGCCGATTCCCTTTTTTTCATTCTGCCCGTTTTGTAAAAGCGTATCCATAATATTTATTATAAATTCCGAATTTTAGTTCAACACTCCAAATTTCAAATATAAGATGCAAAACTATTAGATTCCCGTTTTCGTAAAAAGTTCCCTTAAGTTATCATTTATTCATCAAACCTAAAAATGTGAGCGCATAATTTTCAGATTTGAACTTTTTAAATACTGAATCTGTAATCTGAAATTTGGAATCTGAAATCCCGAATGTTGAATCTTAAATCTGAAACTCTGCCCGAATTCGTCGAAGTAGCGCTGCCGCTGCCGCTCAAACAAACTTTTACATATCGTCTGCCCGTCGGTTTACAGGAAAATATAAAACTCGGAGCAAGACTCCTTGTTCCGTTCGGTAAGCGTCAACTTACCGGTTATGCGGTTGCGCTGCACGTCAATTTGAGCCCCGAACTTGAAATCGAACCGGAAACCGTTAAGGATGCGCTCGAACTGCTCGATGCCGAACCGCTTTTAACCCACGAAATTGTCCGGCTTACGCAGTGGGCAGCTGATTATTACTCGGCTTCGTGGGGCGAAATGCTGAAAGCGTCGCTCCCTGCCGGAATAAATGCTACGGTCGAACAAGTTTATACAATAACGGCGAAAGGGCGCGATGAGCTGCTCAAAATTTCGTCGGCAAATACTGCGAAAGTTCAGGTTCTACGATTTTTAAGCGAAAACGGCGAAACTTCAAACCGCGAATTAACCGGTAAATTCGGCGCGTCTCACAGCAATCGTGCCCTGCGCGAGCTTACACGAGAAGGATGGGCAAGCATTTTTCACCGCACTTTAACTTCAAAGGCGAAACCAAAGCGGCGCAAAGCCGTGCGGCTTCTCTCGCCTGCATTTCACAAACCAGACCAGAAACCTTTTACCGAAACACAGACGCGCATTATTGAAGCGATTCTGGAAGCGAATGGCGAAATCATTTTTACCGATTTAATCGAGCGCGCCGATGTCGGCGCTTCACCAATCCAAACGCTCGTCAAACGCGGCGTGTTAGAAGTATTCGTGCAGGAAGTCCTCCGCGACCCTCTGCAGGACGCGATTCTGCCGGATTTGCTCCGGTTGACTTTGACCAACGAACAAACTTCGGTTTTGACAAATATACAAAAGGCTCTCGCGGCGGAAAAGTATCAAGCGTTTCTGCTGCACGGCGTCACGGGCAGCGGCAAAACAGAAGTTTATATACGGGCAATGCAGACGACACTTGAAAAAGGAAAATCCGCGCTGATGATGGTGCCGGAAATCGCTCTGACACCGGTTTTTTCGCGCCGTCTGCGCGCTGTTTTCGGCGACGCGGTAGCGATTCTGCACTCAAATTTGTCAATCGGAGAGCGCTTTGACGAATGGCGCAGACTGCGCAGCGGAAAGGCACGCATCGCCATCGGCACCCGCTCTGCCGTTTTTGCGCCGCTCAAAAATATCGGTTTGATCATTGTTGACGAAGAACACGACGGCTCGTATCGCCAAAGCGAAATGCCTTTCTATCACGGACGCGACATTGCCATCGTGCGCAGTAATTTTGCGGACGCGGTGATTGTTCTCGGTTCGGCAACGCCCGCGCTCGAATCTTTTCACAACGCGCAGAACGGTAAGTACATTTACCTGACTTTACCTAACCGCATCGGAAATCGTCCGCTTGCCCGCGCGGAATTGATTGATATGCGCGGAGTTTTCAAAACCGCCGGCAAAGATTCAATTTTTGCGCCCGAACTAATTGAAGCGATTGAGGAAACTCATTCAAAAGGTGAACAATCAATAATTTTATTGAACCGGCGCGGATTTTCAAGTTTTGTTTTGTGCCGCACGTGCGGCGAAACGATTCGCTGCAAAAATTGCGACATTACGCTGACGTTTCATAAACGCGAAGCAAAGCTCGTCTGTCATTACTGCAATCACCGCGAAAAAGTCCCGCGTGTGTGTCCGTTTTGCGAAAGCAAATTTCTTTTTTTTCTCGGCGAAGGAACCGAGCAAGTTGAAGATATTCTGCGCCGGAAGTTTTCAAATTTGAGAATTGCGCGCGTTGACCGCGATTCGACTTCGCGGAAACACGAGCTCGAAAATACGCTCACGGCATTTAGCGAAGGCAAACTTGATATGCTCGTCGGAACCCAGATGCTTGCCAAAGGTCACGATTTTCACAACGTTACCCTTGTCGGCGTCATCTCGGTTGACGCCGGGCTTGCGCTGCCTGATTTTCGCTCTGCCGAACGAACTTTTCAACTTTTGACGCAAGTTGCCGGGCGCGCCGGACGCGGAAGCCTTGCGGGGCGAGTTTTGATTCAGACATTTTATCCGGAACACTACGCGCTCCAACACGCCGGAACGCAAAATTATGACGAATTTTACGCCGAAGAAATTCGCTTTCGTAAAAATTTGAATTACCCGCCGTTTGTCGCTCTCGCTTCCCTTCTGATCAAGCATCAGAATTACAATTACGCTTTCGACCACGCGGCGATTTTGCGCGAGTGCCTGGAAAAGGTCAACGCCGAGAAGAATTGTATCATCCTGGGACCGGCACCGGCGCCGCTTGCCCGTCTTAAAGGCGAACATCGCTTACAGATTCTTGTCAAGGCGCGAAACCGCCGCCACCTGCGCGAAACACTCGATTTTGCGTTGTCCGAAGCGCAGGAAAAGTTTTGCGATCTGCGGATTGTCTATGTTGAGATTGACCCGGTGAATTTATTGTAAAATTTCTTAATCGTATGTATTTTTTTAGAAGACTGCGCAAACAAAAGCCACCGAATATTTATAAATATTCAGTGGTTTAGGTTTTACAATCCGCACACGAAATAGCGGGAAGAATTTTTAATAATTATCAAATAATTAGCCGCCGACTTTTTTACCGACAACTTCTGAATCTATTTGCGCGTAAATTTCTGTCAGAGAAATTTTGCAATTGATCGATTCGAGCGAGATTATTTCTTCGCGGTCATTGTAAATGCGGTAAATCCACTGTTTCGAATTTTGCTTGGCATAATGTTCAACCCGCATTTCGTCTTCTTTGACCAGAAGATATTCACGAATGCTATCCATTGCCAGGTAACATTCGAGTATTTCGGTTTTGTCGTGAAAATTTGTGTTTTTAGAGATAATCTCCACCGCAATCGCCGGATTTAGCAAAACGTCGTATTGATTATCGGTAAAGGTCGGTTTACCGCTGACGATGACAACATCAGGATACGCAAAACGCGTCGGGTTCAATTGGACGCGCATATTGCCCGCATAAATTTCATTTTTCTGCCCGTGAATCCGGTTTCCGATGGCAATCGTCGTGTTGCTCGCGATTAGGCTGCGAATCCGATTTGAACCTGCCGTCGCCAAAACCTTACCGTTTGTAAATTGGTGCTTGGTTGTGTTGCTGCGTTCAATATTTAAATACTCTTCGGCGGTGTAATTTTTATCGGTTTGGGGTAGAATTTTTTCACTCATATAGATTTCGTTATAATAATTATTGGTAAAATATAGATTTTTTTGAAGAAATAATTTGTTTCTTTTATTAGACAACTTTAAAACAAGAGTATGAAACTATCAACCATAGCCGAAAAAACTTTTGCCACCATTGAGCAAGGTGATGCTGATTTGGAATTGAAAGGGGCGGCAGGACTCGATATTGCCGAAAGCGGACAAATCACTTTTCTGGCAAATCCAAAATACACGCCGCAAATAAAGGAAACAAAAGCAAGCGCGATTTTTTTGGGCGAAAAAGAAACGATTGAGCGCCGAGACATCGCCGTTCTGCGCGCCAAGGATCCGTATTTAGCTTACACGCGCGCCCTTCGTCTGTTTCACCCCGAACCTGAAATAACTGCATTCGTTCATCCGAAAGCAGTCGTTGACGAGACCGCCCAAGTTGCTGAAAATGTGGAAATTGGCGCGGGAGCCATTATTGGAAAAAATTGTGTGATCGAAAGCGGCGTCAAAATTTTTCCGAATGCAACCGTTTATGAAAATGTAAAGATAGGAAAGAATTCGACGATTCATTCGGGCGTAGCAATCCGTGAAAATTGCCAAATCGGCGCAAATTGCATCGTTCATAACAATTCCGTCATCGGCTCGGATGGTTTTGGTTACGCGAAAACAGAAGAAAAGCATTGGCTGAAAATTCCGCAAACCGGCAGCGTAATTATCGAAGACGACGTAGAAATCGGTGCGGGAACTTGTATTGACTGCGCTTCGGTTGGCGAAACGCGCATCAAGCGCGGCGCAAAAATCGACAATCTCGTCCAAATAGGTCATTCCTGCACGATTGAGGAAGACGCACTCGTTTGCGCTCAAACCGGACTTGCGGGAAGCTCGGTTATCGGAAAACGAGTTATTCTCGCCGGACAAGTCGGCATCGCCGGACACTTAAAAGTCGGCGATGATGCAATCATCACGGCAAAATCCGCGACTTCGCATGATGTCGAAAATGGCAAAACAATTTCCGGCATTCCTGCTTTTGACAACCGTGATTGGCTGCGCTCAATCGCCGCATTTCGGCGTTTGGGCGAGATGGCGCGCTCGATTCGAGATTTTGAAAAACGAATTGTTGAACTAGAAGAAAAGCAAATGTAATTTCTTTATAACCTTGATTGCCGAAAATTTTTAGCCCTTTTTTTTGTTTTTTAGGATAAATTGTCAATCCAAAGCGCGGACACAATGGTCACGCTTCGCTGAAGAGACGCTTTGCAGACAGTGAGGCTTACGGCGGCGGCGCTGTCAGAACGGGACGGAGTTGACCGATGCGCCAAACTGCACGGCGGAAAACCCACTGTACTTTGCCGCAAATATCACGCACCCCTCGCCGGGTGAAATACCACTTCGTCCGTCTTTCCGTGGCAGTCGTAATCAACAGGAAAATGGTAAATCTGATCCGAAAACAAATGCTGTTCCCGTAAATCAGAGTTGGTTTCTCATTCTCCTAGGCTTGAATTGTTTTAAGGAACGAATGCATTTGGGACAGGTTTATCAGTTGGATTTCCAAAACCACTAAAACCTGCTGTGCTTCTTTGCAGATACCAAGCTCCATCTCTGAAAACAGTAATGTCCGCCTTTCCTCAGCCGAGTTCACAGCAACGCAAAGCCAGTCAAGATAAACGAACTTTAGCGCAACTAAAAACCGATGCAATTTCCCGGATTCGGAGCATCAATTCGGGTTGCGCCGCCGGGCGGCACGTCGAAGTAGGTTGTCCATACCTCAGCATTTTCGGTTTGACTTTCGTTACGGACTAGATGCACGTGACCCTGACCGCTGTCGATAAAGGATTGACCAGCCGAGTAGATGCGTGCTGTGCAGGTCGGATCCTCGCCATCATAAAAGGACAATTGACCAGACTTTACCAGCACAACCGCTGGTCCCGGATGGGTGTGCCAACCAGTGTGTCCGCCGGGTGACCAGACGAGTTGCCCGATCGCCGTTTCCTGTGCTGCACGCACATTAATAACCTGCTGCTCCCGCCCCTTACCAACCCTGAGTGTGAAGCTGGTCAGATTCGTAAAACTTGCCCTGGTGATGATTGTGCTAACGACTCCGTTCCCCGGCGTTAAGACAGCCGCGACAGCTACAGCGGAGAACGCGACGACGATTGCGGCCAACGCCAATTGCCGATCTTTGACGACGGCGATAATCTTTTTTATCGGACCGAATGTCAGCGCCGCGACGGCACCGACGAACACTGATGTGATTTGTTTGATTTTCATAATTTTTCTCCTGTTAGTGGATTTCAACTTTTTTATAATTTACGATTGCGAAAAACCATTCGGGTAAATTGTGCGGAAGATAAAACTATATCTATGCTGCGTTTTTCCATCTTCCGTTTTGTGCTAACATTCGTTTTACGGGTTACGCTAAAAAGTTAAATTCTTTTCGCCGGAAAAGTCTTGAGATTCCGCCGAGAAAGTTCCTAGAAAGTTCCTAGAGCGCGGTATGTCACACAACGGCAACCATTTATATAGTTTTGGTGATTTCAGCTTCGATACTGATGAAAGGGTTTTGCTGCGTAACGAAAAGCCCGTGCCGTTGACGCCGAAGACTTTCGACTTGCTGCAAGTATTGGTTGAAAATCACGGTCGGATTGTGGAAAAAGAAAAACTGATGTCCGAAGTTTGGGCAGATAGTTTTGTCGAGGACAGCAATCTTACATTCACCGTTCGACAGCTTCGCAAAGCTCTCGCCGACGATGCGCATCAACCGACTTACATCGAAACCGTTCCCCGTCGCGGTTATCGCTTTATCGCCGAAGTCAGAGAATTCCGCAACAACGCTTTACCTGCGGCTCAAATCGAAAACAGCGAGTTTATTCCGCCGCAGCCGCAACCGAAACCCTATTTCCTAATCGTCACGGGAATCATTTTGTTGGTTGGTATTTTCGGCGCCGCATTTGTTTGGTTTCGCGGAGATAATAAGCCGCTTGCACCGAAACAATCGAAACTGGTGCGGCTGACGAATAACGGAAAGGTGACGAATATGACAATTTCGCCCGACGGGAAATATCTGGTTTTTGCTCAACAGGAAGGCGTCGGCGAAAGTTTGTGGTTGCGGCACCTGACGACTAGCAGCCAGATGCAGATTTTGCCCGCGCAAGCCGTTAATTTTGTCGGTTTAACCGTTTCGCCCGACAATGATTACATCTACTACTCGGTGTTTTCCACAAATTCCGTTCTTGCCGCGCTCGCGCGCATTCCTCTGCTCGGCGGCTCTCCGCAAGTGATTCAGAATGTCCAGAGCAACGTGACAATCAGCTTTTCGCCCGACGGCAAACGATTCGCTTTTACCGAATCGCACGCCTCCGTTAAAGAAACTCATTTGAAAACGGCTGACGCGGACGGTCAGCAGCAAGTGACCTTACTGACGACAAAAGGCGACAACCGAGCCTTTCAGGTTTTTCAGGCGAATCCCATCGCCTGGTCGCCCGACGGCGAAACCATCGCTTGCGCCGTTCGAGAGTCGGACGAGAACACATCGTTTTATAGGATTTTGCTGGTCAATCCGAATGACGGAACCGAGAAATATCTGTCTGAAAAGCATTGGCATCATATCAGGAGCATCG
>JALZOH010000508.1 GCA_030857305.1 Acidobacteriota bacterium | reverse complement strand
TTGTAAGATATTTGAAGTGGGTTGCTTTTTATCATTTCTCTGACAACTGAAATCTGGATGAGGTGACTTATCGAGATTTCAGAGAGAATGTGCTTAGGCAGTTGGGATGCCCGTTCTGTCTCATGGTCTGCAATGACCGTTTTTTGATTGGGTTACCAACCGGCTGCGCTCTAAACAAGTGCAGCCGAACGAATCGAAACATCATGGGTTCACGGCTGGTTAAAAAGATCGGTCTTTATGCCCGCATAGATGAATGAGTCCAGGCACTCGAATAAGTGCTGATGATTGGAGCGCCGAAACAAGCAGAAGAAGCAATTAACAAAAAAATTTATTCTACCCACTTTGAAAATAAGTGTCGAGCAGAGGTGTGAGATTTTCACTTGACATCTGCTCCGTCTTCATAGATGAGACAACGATAACTTTACAGCAACCCAAAATTAGGACACCACTAAACAAAGAGCGGCTTGAACTGAAAAAGGCAGGCACAAAAATGGACACAGCACTATTTCTGAACGATTGTGAAGTATTAAATCAGACACTGTAAACAGCTATAAATAAAGGGTTAAGTTGGAGGCGGCGATCGGAATCGAACCGATGAATAAAGCTTTTGCAGAGCTCTGCCTTACCACTTGGCTACGCCGCCTTTCAAAAGGAAAAAGGAAAAAGGTAAAAGGAAAAAGTAATGTTTTTCTTCCTTTTACCTTTTTCCTTTTTAGAGAATGTTGGAGCGGGAGACGAGATTTGAACTCGCGACTTCGACCTTGGCAAGGTCGCGCTCTACCACTGAGCTACTCCCGCTAACGAACTTCTAATTTTACGAATCGAGTTGATTTTGTCAAGTCCGTGTCAATTTTTAGTTTGTATTAAATGCTTATTACTGGGCATCAACCGTTAAATCTTTGATAAAACTCCAATCCCCGCTCGAATTAATTTTGATATTACCAATACGTTTACTGGCAACGACCATATTTGACGGATACCAGAGCGGGAGAAGCGGTAAATCACGGCTGACGATTTCCTGAGCTTTGATATAAAGTTCTTTAGATTTTACTCTGTCGGTTGAATCAACAGCTTCCTGCACAATTTTATCGAGTTCAGGATTACTGTAACGGCTGCGATTGCGACCGCCCGGTTTTTTATCCGGCGACTCACCTGAGGCAAATAAATCGCGCAGAAAAATCGGATCCTGGTTGCCGCCGACCCAAATCGAAGTGTTCATCTGAAATTGCCCGAGTTTTAGGTTGTCGAGCAAAGTATTGTTTTCCAGTGTTTCGATTTCAGCATTGATACCGACTTCTTTCAAGGAGTTTTGAATAATTTGGGCATATAAACTGACGGCGTTATTTCCTGCCGCAACTTTGAATCTGACCGGCTCGCCTTTGTAACCGGATTCCTGGAGAAGCCCGCGGGCGCGAGCTTGGTCAAAAGCATATTTTGTTCCCGCCGAATATGCCCAAGCCGTTTCCGGCAAAATTGAATGTGCGACTTTGGCTTGTCCGGCGAGCAAGTCACTGATAATTTTTTCGCGGTCAATCGCATAAGCAATTGCCTGGCGCAGTTTTAAATTGTCAATCGGTTTACTTGAAACATTAAACCCGATATACCTGACGTTTGAGCCGTCGGTTTGCTTGACCTGGAGATTCGGATTTTGTCCAAGCGAGCCGAAAGTGTCAGCGGAAAAATTTGTCGGATTCGGCGCCACGTCAACGCGACCGGTTTGCAATTCGGCTTGCAGGGAATTGGCGTCGGTGACGGTTTTGATGTTTAATTTTTGAATTTTCGGGGCGCCTTCCCAATATTCCAGATTGGCATCGAGTTCAACAAAATTATTTACCTGGTCAAATTTTGCAAACTTAAACGGTCCGGTTCCAAGCGGTGCGACTCTTTGCTGTTCAATCGTTCCTTCCGGAATGATTGGAATTGTCACAAGATTTGATAAAAGCTGATTGACAAGCGCCGGACGCGCAACTTTGATAACGACGGTTTTCGGGTCGGGAAGTTCGATTGCCGTTATATGCGGTTGTTTTTGATTATTTACCGTGTCGTAAAAACTCGCGCCTTTGTAACCGCCCGATTGAAACAAAGCGTCGAGCGTGTATTTGACGTCGGCGGAAGTCAAATCTTTGCCGTTGTGAAATTTTACATTGTCGTTCAACAAAAATGTTACCGTCAAATTATCGTCGCCGATATTGATTTCTTTGGCTAAATCTCCAACGTATTCAAAGTTTTCGTTCTTTTTTACCAGCGAGTTATAAATTAATACGCGAACTCGGTCAGCCGCAGAGTCCGGGCTGGTCGTGCTAATCGT
>JALZOH010000097.1:4922-7578 GCA_030857305.1 Acidobacteriota bacterium | reverse complement strand
CGCTGCCAATTTTTCTTCAATATCGATTAACTCTTTCCGCAAATTCACTTCCATCGTCACAGCAACGTCTTGCTGTTCGACTTGTATAGCCTGGTCTTCCAGATCGAGTTCGAGTGACCTGAAACCGTAAAATTGAGCCATTGGTTTGGCAAGTCTCTTCTGATATTGAAAAATTCAATTTACAGGAGAAACTTGAGATGAAGAAAATATACACCGACGAGCAGATTGTTGGTTTTGTCCGGGAAGCCGAGAAAACGGATGTTACGATTGCCGAGTTTTGTCGGCAGAAAGGATTTAACGAAGCGACATTTTATAAATGGAAACGGCGCTTCGGCTCAATGCAGGTTCAGGAAGTCAAACGCCTTCGGGAACTCGAAGCGGAGAACGCCCGGCTGAAAAGACTGCTGGCAGAGCGTCTGATTGAAATAGATGCGATGCAGGAGCTGCTGGCAAAAAAGTGGTAACGGTTGAACGAAAAAGAGAAGCAGTCGTTTTTCTCCAGACCAAAGAAGTCAGCGAACGCCGTTCGTGCCAACTGATTTTGCTGGCGCGTTCAACCTGTCAATATCGGCTTAGGCGCGAGCCGGATGAAAAGTTTGAAAAGCAGATTAAAGAGTTAGCCTTTGCCCATCCGCGCTACGGCTATCGAAGAGTTCACGCGCTTCTCAAACGCAGCGGGCAAAAAGTTAATCGGAAACGGGTCGTGCGGGTGTGGCGGAAATTCGGTCTGCAAGTGCCGCGCTCAAAGAAAACAAGAAAGCGCGTCCGCCAGCCGCAGCCGGTGATGCCGCAAGCCGTGCGCCCGAATCAAGTGTGGACATACGATTTTGTGTTTGACCGCGACGGTGCCGGTCGCCGACTGAAGTTGCTGACTTTGATGGACGAGTTTACCAGAGAAGGGCTGGCAATCAGAGTCGGGCGCAGTTTCAAGGCAGCACAGGTCAAAGAAGTTTTGCGCCAGGTTGGCGGTGAGCACGGATTTCCACAATATTTGCGTTCGGATAACGGTAGCGAATTTATCGCTGGAATTATTAAAGAGTTTCTGGCAGAAAACAGCATCAAGGCGGCATATATCGAACCGGGCAGTCCGTGGCAAAACGGGAAAGGCGAAAGTTTCAACGGCAAATTCAGAGATGAATGTCTGAAAATGGAAATCTTCGGCAACTGGCGTGAAGCTGAAGTGATCGCCGAACAGTGGCGCAAGTTTTATAACACGGAGCGACCGCATTCGAGTTTGGGTTATCAAACGCCGGAGGAGTTCAAACGAGATTGGGAAAAGCAACACAGATTATTGAAAATCGAAACGATGAGGAAACTTGCTATGCCGATGGCTCAAGGTTTGGGGTCTTGACAAAATTTATAATTCCACCAACTTCTACAATACATCTAGACTTATCAACAGACCATTTCTTTCATTAAGTATTTATTATTGATTAATCGTAATATTCCAAACCCAAATGCGTAATTAAATCTTCGCCTTTGAGATGGCGCAGCGTGTTTTTAAGCTTCATCAATTGAATAAAAATGTCGTGTTCGGGATAAAGTTCGGGCGCGGTTTGCGGCGCTTTGAAATAAAACGACAGCCATTCCTGCACGCCTTTCATTTTTGCTCGTTGCGCTAAATCCATAAAGAGCGCCAAATCTAAAACAAGCGGTGCCGCAAGGATCGAATCGCGGCACATAAAATCAATTTTGATCTGCATTTTGTAGCCGAGCCAGCCGACGATGTCGATCGCGTCCCAGCCTTCCTTGTTGTCGCCGCGCGGCGGGTAATAGTTGATGCGGACGACGTGTGAGAAATCTTTGTAGAGTTCCGGATAAACTTCCGGCTGTAGAATATGCTCGAGAACGGACAGTTTTGATTCTTCTTTGGTTTTGAAATTTTCCGGGTCATCAAGGACTTCGCCGTCGCGGTTTCCTAAAATGTTGGTCGAATACCAGCCTTCGAGTCCGAGCATTCGCGCTTTCAAACCGGGCGCGATAATGGTTTTCATCAAAGTTTGTCCGGTTTTGAAATCTTTGCCGCAAATCGGGACATTGTTGTCTTCTGAAAGTTTTGTCAAAGCGGGAATATCACACGACAGATTCGGCGCGCCGTTGGCAAACGGAACTTTCGATTTTAAGGCGGCGTAAGCATAAATCATCGAAGGCGCGATTGCCGGGTCGTCGTCGTATAAACCTTTTTCAAACGCTTCCAAAGTTTGATGAACCGCTGTCTGTTCGAGGAAAATTTCGGTCGAAGCCGCGAACACCATCACCAATCTTTCGCAGCCTTTTTCTTCCTTAAATTGCGCGATGTCAGCAATTAGCTGTTCGGCAAGCTCCATTTTGTTCTTGCCAGTTTTGACGTTTTCGCCCGTGATGCGCTTGACGTAATTCTGCTCGAAAACCGCCGCCATCGGTTTTAAGGATTCAAGTTGTTCCCGAAGGTCTTCAACTTGCGCTTTTTCCAGAACGCCGGCGTTTCGCGCCGCTTCATAAGCCGAATCCGAAAAAATATCCCACGCCCCAAAAACAACGTCGTCCAAGTCCGCGAGCGGCAAAAAATCTTTTATCTTTGGGCAATTGTTATCTGTTCTTTTGCCCAAACGAATTGTTCCCATCTGAGTCAGAGAGCCGATTGGAGTTGCCGTTCCCTTGCGAATCGCTTCTACAC
>JALZOH010000097.1:0-4912 GCA_030857305.1 Acidobacteriota bacterium | reverse complement strand
CTTCTACACCAGCGACAAATGTCGTGCTGACCGCGCCGAGTCCGACGAGTAAAATACCGAGTTTCCCGCTCGCGGGAGCAATTTCCACGCCTTTTTCAACCATTAAATTGTTTTCCTCTTATGAATGTTAGAAACGAAATGATAACTTTACAAAAATGTTAAGGCAAACTTAGGAAAGGTTTTTACCAGATTGTTTTGATTATAGATAATTGCGAAATGCTTCGGTCGCGCGTTACCAGCGGTAAACCGAGATGCAAAGCGGTTGCGGAAATTATCCGGTCGGGCATATCCGAAACGGTGGAACGCAGAATCGAAAATAGATTTTGGGAAATTGCGTAACTTAAATTTATCGGAACAACCACGCTGTTTGTAGTTTGAATCGTGGAATTAACCCGCGGCAGGACATTGTTTGGCAAGCGGTTTTTCTCCGAGAGATAAATTATTTCGACGATGCAAATTGTCGGCACAAAAATGTTTCCGCCCAAATTTGCAACTTCATCAAAAAAATCTTTGGCTTTTTGCGACAATTCGGGCAAAGCAAACAAATACCAAATCAAAGCATGAGTGTCCGTTACGCAGTTCATCGTTTACCTTCTTCGGTAAAGAAATGTTCGCGCGGAAAATTTCCCCACATTTCCGCGCGCGCTTCGGCGATGTCTTCTTCAGTAACTTTCACGTCCAAATCAGCCAATGCGCCGTATAAACTTTGGCGCGGCTTTCTCGGCGCGTCCTTCTGTACAAGAAATTCGGCAAAATCCAAAACTTCCTGCTTTTTCTCTACCGGTAATTTTTTCACGTTTTCCAAAACCGCGTCTTCAACTGTCATTTTTTAACTCCCTTTGTTTATATTTTAGAATTGATTAACTTTGCGGTCAAAATTTCTGAACAAATTTACGAGAATCAGGTAAATACTAAAAGATTTTATTTAGACTGTAAAAAGTAAAAAAGTTCCAAATCTAGCTTCGGTAAATCCGGTAATCAATTTCCGCAAAAATGTTGTCGCGGCTTTCGATTTCCACAAGCATTTTTTCGTCGATGTTTTTGTCCTCGATTTGCGCCGCCAGCAGATTGAAGCGGTGGATGTGCGACTGGAAGCGGCGCGAGGAGTATTCGACCGTTGTGCCTTGATAAATTTGAAACGCCCAATCGCTCGACTGCGCGAGAAGCAGTTCGCGGGCAATCTGATTTAACGCGCGACGCTCTATTTCGGTTGGATTTGCGAAACGATCCCCAAGCGCGGTCATTTTTCGCTCGGCGTCGTGCGAGTATGGATACATCCAGGAATTTCCTTCATTAAGCCAGACTTTGTAATAACCGTTTTCGCCCCAACTCGAAGCTGAAGGCTGCTGAATTTGAATCGGGAGATTGGAGTCAAGAAAATCGCCGGGCGTCAGGGCGCGAATAATATCTCTTTTATAATGAAGTTCACGAAACAAATAATCTAAAAATTGCGGTCCTTCAAACCACCAATGCCCGTAAAGTTCGGCATCGTAAGGCGCTGTGACGAGCGGCGGGTGTCCTTCAAATGTACTTCGAAGTTTATACGCCTGTTTAATGCGCTTACCGACAAAATCCAGCGCATCTTCGGCGCTTTTCGCACGCGCCCAAGCCGGAATATACGGCTGTTTTTGGTGGGTCGGCACATCGCGTCCCGAAATGCGGTAATATTTCAAACCCAAATGCCGACGGTTTCCGTCTTTGTGTAAAAACGGCTTTAAGTAATCGAGCGGTAAATCCCAGCCGACGTCGCGGTAAAATTCGCGATAGACGGCATTGCCCGGATAGCCGACCTCCGCGCTCCAAACCTGCTGTGAAGTTTCAATGTCGCGGGCAAAAACCGCGACTCCGTTCGGACACCGAACGGGCGCGTGGACACCGTAACGCGGGCGCGGTTCGCCGTACAAAATCGCGTGTGAATCGCCGATGAAATATTCGATGCCGGCATCTTTGAGAAGATTTTCCAAACCCTCTTCATAGGCGCATTCGGGAAGCCAGATGCCGCGCGGGTTGCGCCCGAAATGCTTTTTATAATTTTGGACGGCGATTTGAATTTGAGCGCGTTTGGCTTCAGTGGTGGAAATCAGCGGCAGAAAACCGTGCGTTGCGCCGCAGGTGATAATTTCCAAAACGCCTTCTTCCTGCAGCTGCCGAAAAGCATTAATCAGATTGCGCTTGTATTTGTTGTTCCATAAATTCAGAGACGCACTCAGGGTTTCGACATACATTTTCACGACGTCAAAAAACTGCGGTTCTTCCCGTTTCACTCTTTCAAAATCTGTTTTTGAGAATTCAAGTAAATTTTCCAGATGCCGCGTGTAGCGTGATTCGAGCAATTTATCTGCCAGCATTTCGCACAAAGGCGGTGAAATATTGATTGCGAGGCGCGGGCGCGCACCCGATTCGTGCAAATTTTGAAAGATAAAAATCAGCGGTAAATAAACTTCCGTGATTGCTTCGAAAAGCCAATCCTCTTCAAGAAATTCGGGGTATTCGGGATGACGCACGAAAGGCAGATGCGCGTGGAGAATAAGGCTAAAGTAACCGGTGGGCATATTTGGATTTTGGATTTTAGATTTTGGATTTTGGCTTGGAAAGAGAGAAATAAAATACTGATTATTAAAAGCAGTTAAAATTATTTTAGAGGAAATCCTAAAAAGTTTTATTTGCCCTAAAACTATAGATAAGTTTTAATTCAATCCAAAATCCAAAATCTAAAATCCAAAATCAGAATGAGCTGATCGGAGAAAACTTCGGCAAAAATCTGCGTTTTGAAATTTTCGGAAAATTTAACAAACTAGAACCGAAAACGGTATTTCCAAATTCCTCATTTTCCAAAAATTCATCTTCAAACTCGCCGAAGTTTTCCTGCAAAGCTGCTAAAGCTTTTGCCGCGCTGATATTTTCGGCGTTTTCCGATAAAGCGGCAAAAAGTTTTTTTGAAATTTGCCCGCGCAAATTTCCGAGAGAAATTCCTGAAGCCAAAGCGAGCAGGGTAAAACGGATTTCGCTTGAATCGTTTGAGACAAAATCCGTTTTTTGATTTTCTAAAATTTGAGAAAAGGCATTTTGGGTTGCATTATCGGAAAAAGCAGCGTCATCACCGGCTAAGGCAACTTCAAAAGCGTCCTGCGAAAAACCCGAACCATTCAAAACTTCCGCGAAATTTTGCGCGCTGACCGACCAATCCGTTGAAAAATCGCGGCGCAAACTTGGATTCTTGCGGGGAGTTTCAACCGTATTTGAAAACATTACGCGTGTAAAAATATTGTTCGGCGCATAAAACCCGACTTCAGCTCGATAAGTAGAATTTGCATCAACATCAAACCACGCCGAGCCTTCCGTTTCGATAGGCATAATTTCTTCTTCGCCCTGCGTTTGGTTGACAAGTTTCACGACCAGTTTGAAATTGTTTGCCCGCGCGGAGAATGCACGATTCAAAGCTTGAAAGGGATTATTTTTAAAAGACCAGTAAAAATGAAGCCGCGTCGGTGACTGCATCTGAAGACGCGCCCGATTTTCACTGGCTAATTTTGGCAACTTGGGCGTAGATAATTCCTTAAAAATTGGGTCCTCCACCACACTCTCACCTTCATCAACACTGCTCCCTGCCCCAACTAGCGGCTGCGCTAAGCTCACCTTCAGATGCACATCAGATTCGTTTACTTCAATAACTTCAGAAGTTTTGAGCAGAAAATCTTTTTGCTCCAGCATCTCGCTTGAAGAAATAGGATTCAGCTCGAAATCATCAATCGTGAATTCTACCGCATCGGTATCTTTTTCTATTTGTTTGTTTTCCGTCTCTGAAGATTCTTGTAAATCGTTCATCTCTAAATCTTTTTCGTTCATAAACTACTCGCTCATAAAGTAACTGGACGATTATGTGATTTATAGTTTCAAAATTCAAGGCGCGGCTGCTCCGTTAATTCACTGCGGTTGATTGGAAAGAACGCCGGCAGCCTTTCCGAAACGGTTCGATATTTTTATTTATCGTTTATTTTTTTGAGTTTTATTTCGATTCTACCAACGGTGTAATTAATTTGCGCGCGGACGAGAACGCGGCGCGCGTCATCCGTAATCCAGAAAATCATACTGCCTTCCCTTCCAAGCAGACGGTCATCGCCGAAAACCTCCGGTTCAACCCGGTAACACCACATTTTCCCAAGGATGCTTTTTTGCTCTTCGCGGGCGGTAACGCGAACGGGAATTTTGTAAATCAGCCCTGAATCACTAACTTTTAGTTCAAAAGTTTTACCGACGACGAGCGGCAACCGTCTTAACGCGTAAATGGCTGAAACCAAATCCTGCGTGTCCGGTTCAAGCGGCGAAGCAACCACGTTCGGCGCACGAACCGTGTCCTTCGGATCGGTTTCGATATAGATAACTTTTTTGTCTTTATAATCGAAAATGGCTTCGCTGTCGCGCACGCGCTCGTTTTGTTCATCACGCTTGACGGTTTTTAAAATCTGTAGATTTTCACCGTCAACGGTTGATTCATATTTTTGATAAAACTTGGAATTGAGAAGTTTCGGGAGCGACCCCTTAGAATTTGCCTCAGTCCTGACTATATAATTACGGTTATTCGGAGCGCGTTCGACGGTAAAATTAAAATCCGCAACAGCAATCCCGCGCAAAACCGTCTTGCTGAATTTGCCTTCGTAAACAAGGCTTTCGCCAACTTTGTAAGGTTGAATTTTAGGCAGGGTTTGAGCGAATATCGAAAAGCTAAAAAAGCCCGGAATCAGCAGAGATAAGCAAATCAAATTTTTCATCGTCATAATTTTATTTCAAAAAAATCGCCTTGACCAATAAAACCGACCACGCAAAGATTAAGCCAAAAGCAGCGCGATATTCACGGTAACGCATATACAGTTTCATATCAAACTTTTCAACCGACGTTTTATAAGCCGTGAGG
>JALZOH010000507.1 GCA_030857305.1 Acidobacteriota bacterium | reverse complement strand
ACAAAGCGGCAACCGATGAAAAATACATTCTGCTTTCGCGCTCGATAAATGAACGCGAATGGTTCAAGGCAGTCGAAGTCTTAGAAAAACTCGGAATGGAACAAGGTTTTATGCAGGAATACGAATCAGCTTCGCATTATTACCGCCCCGATTTTACGGATGCGGAAAAGCCTTTCAGAGACATACGGGATTTTCAGTAAAATTATGTTAAAGCTATTTATCGGAATTCTTATTGCGTTTTTAATCGGCGCGGCGTGTCGTTATTTCAATTTGCCCGTGCCTGCGCCGCCGACCATTTACGGCGTTTTGCTAATATTTGCAATAACTTTAGGTTACATTGTCGCCGACAATTTTTTGCCAAAAAATGCAGAACCGCAGCCGTCGCAAATCGAGGTGAATAAATGAAAGTCAGCGTAATAAATGATTTATGAATCTAAAATTGAATTTTCAAATGGCAGATTCATATTCAAGTTCTTCTCAAATCGTCAGAGTTTTAACCGAAAATTGGGTCAAGGAAAATTCTTACTGCCCGAATTGCGGGAATGAAAGTGTCAACGAATACCCCAATAACCAACCTGTTGCCGATTTCTTTTGTGCCTTCTGCAACGAAGACTTTGAACTTAAAAGCAAGAATGGCAAACTCGGGAAAAAGATAACTGACGGCGCTTATTCGACAATGATTGAGCGGATAACTTCGGACGAAAATCCGAATTTCTTCTTTTTGACTTACAGCAAAGCGGATTGGAAAGTAAATGATTTTCTAATCATTCCAAAGCATTTCTTTCAACCGGAAATTATTGAGAAAAGAAAACCTTTAGCTATAACCGCGCGTCGTGCTGGCTGGACGGGTTGCAATATTGATTTACAGCAAATTCCCGAACTGGGACGCATTTTTCTCGTGAAAAATTCGATGGTTTCCAGCAGAAACGTAGTTTTAGAAACTTGGAGCAAAACCGTTTTCCTGCGAAACGAAAAACCGAAGGCAAAGGGCTGGACATTAGATATTTTGAAATGTATTGACAGAATAAATTCGGTAGTATTTTCACTAAATGAAGTTTATGGATTTGAAGAGGAACTCAAATCAAAACACCCGGAAAATAATTTTGTTAAAGACAAAGTACGTCAACAGTTACAAATCTTACGGGATAGGAATATTATTGAATTTGTTTCGAGAGGTAAATACAGAAAGATAACCAAATGAAAAAGTTTATATTTATTACGTCTGAAGGAGAAACTATTGCTCCTAATGGAAGTACGGTAGAAAACGAACAGGTCATCGGTATTGTTGAAGGTATCGATAATGAAGACGAAGCATTGAAAAAACTTTTACAGGAAAACCCGTGGATTTTTGATGCGGAATTCAATGTTGCCGAATTTCAAACTTACCAGATTTTATAGTTCTAAATACCTGCCATCGATTCCACTGTTTTTCAAAGCCAGAGCATTTTCTTTACCATAAGCCACAAAAACACTTGGTGCGCCTGAAGTTCCACCTTGTATGCCGGAAACGTGATAAAACCTTATTCGTCCCTTTACAAAAAGCAAAGCATCAGCCGAATTCCATACATTTTCAAAAAAGCATTTTGTTTCTGTTCTGGCAAAAATTAAAGTAATACCGTTTCCGTGCAGTTTTAGTTTTTCGAGCCATAAATTCATTTGTTTTCCATAAGGCGGATTACAATAGACTCTTCCAAACCATTGCTTGTTTAGCCCATTATCTTCAATTGTATAATTTGTTTTTGCGTGTAAAAAAGGTGCATTAATAGGACTGCAAGGATCTAAATCAAATTCACCCAATTTTTTTACAAGACAAGGCGGTGTCAGCCATTCGACCTTGGTGAGTTCGACTCGTTCAAATGAAGTATTCATAGTTCTAATTTCCGATCAAAAATACGATCATTTTCTGATAAAAGCAAGGCATAACCCGATCATTTTCAATCATTTATAGAATTATCTTATAATCTTTTTATTGATAGATTGGACAAAAGATTTCTCGGAATTGATTTGGAAAAGGAATATTTAGAACTCGGCAAAAACAGAAAAATTGAAATTGAAAATCCGGTTGTGCAAAAACAGTTCAAAGAGAAAATGAACGGCTTTAAAGATAAAAATGAATTATCATGCTATTTGCTCAATGAGATTTAGCAGAAGAATTGAGGTGATGAATAGATGAAAACAGGCGAAAACGCGCCGGATTTTGTGTTAAAAGACGGCGGCGGAAACGATTGGAAATTGTCAGGACAGCGCGGTAAAACGGTTGTGCTGCTTTTTTATCCGGGCGATAATACGCCGGTTTGCACAAAACAGATG
>JALZOH010000506.1 GCA_030857305.1 Acidobacteriota bacterium | reverse complement strand
GAGTTACAGTGTATTTCACAAAAATCTTGCGGAGTATTGAATCAACTTGGACCGAAGATTCAATGGGTTCAAAGTTATGTTACTGACGACAAAATTTTTTGCGTCTATGTCGCGCCGAATGAGGAAATGGTGCGCGAACATGCTAGACAGGGTGGTTTCCCGGCAAATCGTATTTCTGAGGTTAAGTCAGTGATTGATCCGACAACTGCCGAGGTTTAATCTGCCAAATTAGAATTATGGTTCTTGTTTCAGGCATCGGCTACTCGAATATGAGTGATATGTCTTTTGGGCGCGTTTTGCTCGGAGAACTTGAAAAGTTGGAGTGGTCGGATAATGTTCACGTCGAAGATTTGAACTTCGGTCCGATTATGATTTACCAATGGCTCGAAGAATCGCCCGTTAAATTCGACAAATGGGTTTTGGTCAGTGCCGCAAAACGCGGACGCGCTCCCGGAACGCTTGAAGTTTATCGCTGGCAAGACCCGCTTGCGAGTGTTGAAGAAATACAGGCGAGCATCGGCGAAGCGGTTACGGGCGTTATCAGTCTGGAAAATCTGCTGATTGTCTGCCGACATTTCAAAATGCTGCCGGAAGACGTAACGATTATCGAGATTGAGCCGGAAAGAGATGAATACGGATTGGAGTTTAGTCCGGTTGTCGCCGCCAAGACGAGCGAGGCGATTGAAATTGTGAAACGCGAAGCGGCGAAGGACAACGGGTAATGAGCGAAGTTCAAGAGCAATATCTCAATGCCGAGGGAATGGTCGAACAGCTAAACCTGCTTGTCGAGCAGATTGAGAGTTACCCGGACGCGAAAATTCGGGAGCAAACTCTCGACCTTGTGCAAATCATTCTCGCGCTTCACAGAGAAGCGTTGCGCCGCGTCTTATCATCGCTCGATTCATTGCCTGAGAAAGAGCAAATACTTGCGCGGGTAGCCGGAGATGATGTTGTCCGCGCCATTTTGCTTATCCACGGACTTCTTCCAAACGATTTGCAAACCAGAGTTACGGCAGCCATCGACGAGCTTCGTCCGTTTCTTATTAGTCAAGGCGGCGATGTCGAACTGCTCGGCGTAGAAAATGGACGCGCCCGAATGCGCCTGATACGAAACGGTCAGGGTGCACCGCCAATTTCGGCGTTAAAATTGGAAATTGAAAAAGCTCTCATCGAAGCCGCGCCCGAACTTTTGGAAATCGAAATCGAAGGCTTATCCGAACAGATTGAAGCAACGGCAAAAGCGGCGGCGATGTTAGGCGCAATGCTTCCGCAGAAAAATAATGAGCCGCAGCCTGCGAAACTAATTCAAATCAAAAGAGAAAAACCGATTGCGAATCACGACGGTAAATGGGTTTCGGTTATTCGCTCTTTAACTTTTGAAGAGGGCGCGTTTAAGATAATCAACTACGCCGATGTTAATATCTTGGTTTGCAAAACGGGCGGCGATTTTTATGCTTTCCGTAACCGTTGCGCGTTGGAAAATCGTCCGCTCGACGACGCGACGTTTGAAAGCCCGATGCTCATCTGCGCTTGCCATGGTTATCATTTCGATTTGCGGCGCAAAGGTCGCTGCTTTGAAGAACCGGACGCGAAACTCGAATCTTTACCATTAAAAATTGAAGATGATAAAGTGAAAGTCGCTTTGTAAAAGTTATGTTCAAAGATGAAATAGACAATCCGATTTACTGGCGCGACGAAATTTTGCAGGTGATGTTTTGGATGACGGGCGAAGGTTTCGGGCAGGAATTTACGGTAAATGATTTGAAGAAATTTCTTGCCGTCGAAGATGACAAGCTGACGGAAAACTTAAAAAATATGGTTTCCGACGGCTTTCTTGAGCGCACGAGCGATGACAAATACGCGCTGACCGCTTTTGGCAAAAGCGAAGGTGGACGGCGTTTTGCTGACGAATTTGAAGAATTGATGAAACCCGGTCATTACGAGTGCGCCGACCCGGATTGTGACTGCCACGACCCCGACACAGCTGGAGAACCGTGTAAACATCTGTTTCTTTCGGACGCGGTGAACTAAAATTTCTATGAAAATTTTAATTGCCGGTGTCGGTAATGTGCTGCGCGGCGATGACGGCTTTGGAGTCGCGGTCGCGCAAACGCTTTTAAGCAGCAACGACTTCTCAGACGAGGTTGATATTTTTGAAGCGGGAATTGCCGGAATCGCTTTTGTGCAGGAATTGATGAACGGATACGACGCGCTTATCATTGCCGATGCTGTTGACAGAGGCGCGACGGCTGGCACAGTTTTTGTTTTCGAGCCGGAAATTAAAGAGGAAGAAACATCGCCGCTCGATTTT
>JALZOH010000505.1 GCA_030857305.1 Acidobacteriota bacterium | reverse complement strand
AAATTTTCTCTCTGCACAAGAAGTCTTAAAAATAGAGCGCGCTGCCGGATGAGAAGCCACGCCGATTTTATCCAAACTCTCATATCAATCAATATTTCAGACGAACGCAGAGCAACGTAACCGCAAAAAATCACGACGGGAAGTGCAGCGAGCGCGATTTGCCAGCCGAAAAAATAAAAACATATTGCGCCGACGATCAACCACGTCAGCGGCATAAACAAACACGCGGCGAGAATTTTATACGTCGAACCGGCATCGTCCACACCGTGTTTTTTGAACAATAAACCGGCGAGGTTGGAAAAAAGATATGCGGGTGAATGGATAAACGCGCCGACGATTGAAAGGGGCAAAAGTAGAAGGAGCAAAACAATTCGTAGAATCAAATATCGAAAAACGTAAGCCGTCGGATGCTGTAGTACAGAAAGACTTTCAACGCTGACGCCGCTCGACTTTAATGTGTTTTCATATTTTTCAACCTTTTTGCTCAACTCCCGCATTTTTTCAGGATTATCCTTCTCCAGAATTTTATACTTTTCCGCCATCTCCTGAAGACGCAGAAAACTTTGCGTGAGGTTTTGTTTAAAAAGAAGATTTTCATAGACCGACGAAAAAAGCGCTTCGGCTTTAAGAACAGTTTCGAGTTCTTCGGTATTCTCCAAATTTAGCGTAACGTTTTCGAGAGCGGTTTCAATTTTTTTCGTCAAACGCAAAACTTCATCGCGCGGCGGCTCGCTGTCTTCGTCTAGCTCGACCGGTTCCACTTCAAAAATTTCGCCGTAACGAATCAGGGCTTCGCTCCGAAAAGCGGTTTTAGAAGTGTAATAAAGCCCGACTGCCATTATCTTTAAACCGTTTTTGACCAATTCGTTATTGTCTTTTCCGATTGCCAAAGCGCCGAGCGCGATTCGTGCCGTGCCGGTTTTAATTGGTTGCAGTTTGGTCGAGTCGTGCGAAATTCCTTCCGGGAACACGGCAATACAGCGTTCTTTTGCCAGCAATTCCTCGCAATTTTCGAATGTAAATTGATTTTTTGCGATATCCGCGCCCGCGTCAATTCGGCGATAGACGGGAAGCGCCTCAATCAGGCGGAACAGATGACCGCCGACCGGCATATCGAAAAGTGTTGATTTAGCGAGAAATGAAACGCGGCGCGGAAGGCTGACGAAAACGAGTCCGGGGTCAACTGCGCCGTTCGGATGATTGAGAACGAAAATTATCGCGCCTTCGCGCGGAACTTTTTCAACACCGCTGGCTTCGATACGCCGAAAAAAGAGACGCAGGGCAACGCAGATAAAGGCGTGAAAAAGCTGGCGCGGAATCGTGCCTTTGCCCAAATAAATCATTTGCCACAAACGCAGAGTCTGGACGCTTTCGGGATTTTTTAAAATCTCACTTTGTTCGTTTGAATTTTTCAATAATCGAGTTGAGAGAAAATGCGGCGAGCGCGAAAGATGTGTAAAAAAGAATTTTCATTCATCTTTACTCTGTTTCGTCTTCATCATCTTCTTCGTCACCGACTTCGCCGAACTCCCAGCCGTCGTAGGTTTTTAGTTCATATTCCTGGGCGAGTTTGGCAAACTTGACGTTTCTCTCGGCAAGTGAACGCGGCGTGTGTAATTCGATTTTATCAATGTGAAGCAGATACTCACCGGTGGACTCATTTGTTTCTTCATCGCCGAGCTCGAAAATATCGACAAAATCGTAGCCTTCTTCGTCAAGGTAAATTCCGAGCTTTTCGAGTTGATCAACGTTTTCGTCCACAAAGTAAAAACTGTAGAGCATCGGCTCATCCAGATTCCAATTGTCTTCTTCGACGGCATTGGCAAAAATCTTCTCAATGCCGTCAATCTGCGATTCGGTATCTGTAAAGTTCATCGTTCCTCTTGTAATTTTTTCGGTTTCAAACTTTAACTTTGCAATCATTTTAGGCTTTTAAGATTTAATTTTTAAACTCCTTATTCATCTATATCCGCGATGTCCGACGTTGTGTCTGAGCGACTTTGAACCGCGCCGACACCGCTCGTCGGCATAGTTTTTTCGTGATCCTCGAGCGAGTGGTCTTGTCCCTTTTCGGTTCGCTTGCCAGCCTTTCGACCGTCAATCGCCTTCATATCTTCGTCGGAAACTGTGCCGTCTCCGCCCGGAATGTCGCGTCCGGTTTTAATCGTGTCTTTCTCGTCCCTTCTGTTGTTTTCCTGTGCCATTTTTATTGCTCCTTTGAAATAGATTTCAATTTTATCGTCTCAATTGTATGAAAAATTTTCTATAAAACTAATTATCAAAATACATTTTAACCATTTTCGCTCTTTTCTT
>JALZOH010000096.1 GCA_030857305.1 Acidobacteriota bacterium | reverse complement strand
CTTCTAAAAACGATTCGGAATCTTCGCGTTGGAGAGATTTAGTTTTTATTTCTTCTTCAAATATTTCTTCTGTTTCTTGCATTGTTCAATAAATGTCGTATTTTTCGATGTATTTTGCAACCTCTTCGGGCACGAGTTCACGCCACTGGCAATTATTGTCCTGAATTTTCCGGCGAATGTCCGTTGACGAAACGTCTAAATTTACCGCGTCAGTAATGTAAATTCGTGAATTCTGATTCGTCAGTATTGAATCGTCGATTGTTTTATCTTCGATTTCGCGTGATTTGTGATTTCCTCTTAAATCGACAATTCTTTTTTTTATTTTCTCTGAAACGTGCGAAAAACCGATTTCATAATTTGGTCGAGCGACGACAATCACGTTTGTTAAAGTCAAAACCGTTTCCCATTCGCGCCACGTGTCAATTTCCGCCCAGGAATCAGCGCCCATCACGAAGAAAATCTTTGTGTCAGTCAATTCTTTTTTCAATTTCGAAAGCGTTTCCACCGTGTAAGGTTTGGCTGGAACTTCAAGTTCAACGGTCGAAACTTTATTTTGCGCTTCGTCTTTGCCGGCAAGGACAAGCATCGCGTATCGATGAAAAACCAATGTCGGACTTTTACCTTTTTTGTGCGGCGCTCGAAAAGCCGGAATGAAAACAAATTCATCGAGTTCGAATAACTCAGATAATTTCCGCGCAATCGTCAGATGTCCGTTGTGCGGCGGGTCAAACGAGCCGCCGTAAAATCCAATTCGCTTCATATTTGCCACAAAGATTACAGAGACTCCACAGAAGTTTGAAAAACTATTCTAAAATAATTGTCTCTGCGGGTTCTGCGGCTAGTTCGTTTAATTTTTGCGCGACGAAATTGACAAGTTCGCGCGTTCCTCTATTTGTCACGGCGGAAATTTCAAAAAACGGTTTACCGTCTTTTTCGGCTTGCCGGCGCAAAGTTTCCAATCTTTCGGGCTCGTCGAGCGCATCGGTTTTTGTCGCCACAACTATTTGCGGACGCGCGGCTAAATCCCGGTTGTAATTCGCCAGTTCACGGTTGATAATTTCGTAATCATCAACCGGCTCACGTCCCGAAATTGAAGATACATCAACCAGATGCAAAATTAATTTGGTGCGTTCGATGTGACGAAGAAATCTGTCGCCGAGTCCCGCGCCTTCGGACGCGCCTTCAATCAGACCCGGAACATCCGCCACCACAAAAGTGTTAAAGTCGCCCAAATCAACTACGCCTAAATTCGGCTCGAGCGTCGTAAAAGGATAATCGGCAATTTTTGGTTTGGCGGCGGAAATGACGGAGATCAAAGTTGATTTTCCGGCGTTCGGATAGCCGACCAAAGCGACATCGGCAATCAATTTTAGTTCCAGCTGGAGCTCGCGTTCCTCGCCGGGTCTCCCCGTGTAATGATAGCGCGGCGCTCGATTTGTTGAAGTTGCAAAGTGCGAGTTTCCCCAGCCGCCCTTGCCGCCCTTTGCCGCCATAAACTTTTGTCCGGCTTCGGTGAAATCAAAAAGAAGCTCTTCCGTTTCGACATTGAAAACTTGTGTGCCGACCGGAACTTTTATTGTTACATCCACGCCGTCCTTGCCGTAACGATTTGAGCCTTCGCCGTGATGCCCGCGTTCAGCTTTGTGCTCCGGGTTATAACGCAGATGAAGCAGCGTATTGACGCCTTCATCCGATTCGAGCCAGACATCGCCGCCGACTCCGCCGTCACCGCCCGAAGGTCCGCCGCGCGGAATAAATTTCTCGCGCCGAAAAGCCGTTACCCCGTCGCCGCCGTTTCCGGCTTTTACTTTAATTTTTACACGGTCAATAAACATTCGTTAATTGTAGAGTGTCTAAACGGTGTTGGCAAAATGTTGAATTTAGTTATGTTCTTGAAACAAAACAAATTGAGTTTTGATTGAGTCAATTAGTCAAAAAGGCAGCTCGTGGAACAAATTGTTTGAAAATCTGATATAAAATAGTATACGGGGAAAACGAATGCGTCGCTTCGATTTCTCAAAACGACGCATTCATTATTCCTTAACGAAATACCGAAGTATTCCTTAAAAGGTTGGCGAATCTCACATGTACACGTTTGATTCGCCGATTTTGTATTCCGAAGCGACTCGCGGCGAGCGCATCTCCGGTCAGCACACAAAATGTTTGCACATCTTGCTCGCGTTTCTCTCGAAACGCTGTGCCGCTAGGTTTTTGTTGTGGTGGCTTTTCCTCCACCGCCGGTTACGTTCCCGGCAACGAGGCTCAATGCCGAAGCAATGAGCGACATCGCACCTTTTGGCTGTTCCTTTCCAAATGGCGTTGCTCGTTTTTATCCGAACAACTCAGATAGAGTCTTGCGACTCGTCTTAGCAAAGCCTTTCGGCTTCGATCCAGGGCGTAAATAGCAACTCGCTTCCGTCTTTTGTTGCCCTCAAACAATGCGTCACCGCCTCTGTTTGCCTATCCCTGTATCGGTCAAACGCCCGTAAGCAATTTTGACTATGTTTGGATTCTACACCCCTTTTTTCGCTTGTCAAGTAGAAAATACTTTAAGTTTTACCCTTATTTTACGGATTGTTTTTGTAAGAACTGTGGAAAACTTTTGCCCTTGCCTGTGGATAACTCTGTGGAAAACTTCGCAAGTCTCTTAGGGTCAAAATTTAAAAATTCAGGTAATTTTGGCAGAATGCGACACAACTTGTGGAAAACTGTCAAAATCGTCTGTGAAAAAAAAATTTCAAATCGAAAAAAATTAGTCTTAGGGCAATTTTTTGACAGTCTTTTGATAAAAATTTATCAAAACGCGAATTCCTTCCGAAATTTTCGTTGAACATATCGAACTCTTAAAGAATTTTTCGTGTCAAAATTTGAAATGATCGGAAGTGCCGCTTTCTTTTCGATTTATTCAAAATTAGTGAGTAAAACCGCGTCGAGTTGCATTAGTCCACGAAAAACGGCAATCGTTCTGCGGTCTTTTGAGCGGGCGATTGTGAAAATATTTTCTTTTGGGAATTATCTGATGAGTTGTATCCCGACGTTCTCGTTAAGGTTTAATCGAGGAATTTTGTCTTTACCTTTACCGGTTACAATGTAATTGAAAGTGCCGAATCATTTGTCCAATAAATTTCCACTGCGAGAAAAAAGATGCCGACGCTGTGTGGAATGACAGAACGCCGGCATCACCTTTTCGTTATATAAAATTTACGCAGCTTTCAGCTCTAATTCCGTTGCGCCTTCCATATACACACTGATAAATTTGCCTTTTTGACCTTTGTCTTCAAATTTAACAATACCGTTAATCAAGGAGAACAAAGTATCGTCTTTGCCGCGCCCGACGTTTTTACCCGGCTTCCATTTTGTTCCGCGCTGCCTGGCGAGAATGTTGCCGCCGAGGACTTTTTCACCGCCGAATTTTTTTAAACCTAATCTCTGCGCGTGCGAATCGCGCCCGTTTCTCGATGAACCTACACCTTTTTTATGAGCCATATTTCGATTTTGGATTTTAGATTTTGGAATTCGGATTGAAAAACCAATCGCAAATCGCAAATCACAAATCGCAAATCCTCCTAAATCTTGTCTATCTTGATTTCCGTGTAATCTTGACGGTGACCTTGTTTGCGTTTGTATTGTTTGCGGCGCTTCTTTTTGAAAACAATAATTTTATCGCCGCGTCCGTGACCGACAACCGTTGCGTTAATTACTCCCGCGCCGAGCTTCATATCGCTGCCTGCACCGCTCAACAACGCTTCAATTTCCAAGCTTTCACCTTCTTTTTTATCGATTGAAGGCACGCGGATCGTCTGTCCGTCTTCGACGGCGAATTGCTTTCCGCCTGTTCTGATTATTGCGTAACTCATTTTATAAAATCTCCTTTGCATCCGGTGCATCCGGCAAGAATTTGCTCGCTTATGCGGAAAATCATAAAGTATAGATTAAACATTTATTCAAGTCAAATTCTCGATAGCCTTATGGAAAACTATAAGCTGGCGGATTAAAAAAGGTATCCGGAGCGCCGCGTGTCAGTAGCCCGCGCGTGAGCAAGGGCTTTAGTTTTTATATTGCTCACGCGCGGGCTACTAAGCACAACCTTTCTATTACGCGTCCAATTATAATCGAATAATAATTAATGAAACAGATTTCATTGACATTAATCGCCTAAACACTTAATCTCTAGTTTTGATGCATTGAGAAAAGTTTCACAATCTCAAGAGGAGTGAAAAATGGCAATTAAAACAAAGAAAGTTTTGATCATCGGCGGCGGGTTCGGCGGACTTTTTACGGCTCTTAGTTTGGCTGGCGACGCGGAGGTAACACTCATCAGCGAGACTGACCATTTTTGTTTCCGACCGCTTTTATACGAATATTTGAGCGGTGAAGTCGAAGCGTGGCATATCGCGCCGGATTATAGGGAACTGATTGACGAAAAAATAATTTTTATTCGTGGAACAGTTGAGACGGTTGATTTTAAAGCGCAGACGGTAAAAGTTTCGACGCGCCAGGAATCGTTTGATTATGACGCGCTGGTTTTGGCGGTCGGCGGCGTGACAAATTACTGGAACGTGACCGGCGCGGAAGAATTCGCGCTGCCATTCCGCGATGTTTCCGATGCCGATAAATTACGCAATCAAATGGTCAAAGCTCTGGACGCAACATCGCCGAATCTCGCGCCGCAGGACGTGCGCGATGAACAAACGTTTGCCATTGTCGGGGGCGGCGCGAGCGGTGTCGAACTGGCGACCAAGATGTCGGATTTGCTCACGGACGCTTTTCGGCGGCGTGGTTTAAAGGGCGAACCGCATATTTTACTTTTTGAAATGGGCGACCGGCTTGTTCCCGGAATGGGCGAAGATATTCGTGAGTATGTCGAAAAAACTCTGCTTGCAAGCCACATCGACGTTAATTTGCAGACAAAGGTTTTGGAAGTTAAAGCGCACGGGATTGTTTCCGAACACAACGGCAAGCAGACGGAAATCAAAACGGTTACGACTGTCTGGACGGCGGGCGTTAAGGTCAATCCTTTAGTTGAGAATTTGGATTTGCCGAAAAATGAAAACGGCTTGATTTTGGTTGAACCGACAATGCAGGTCAGGGATTTTGATAACGTCTTTGCGCTTGGCGACGTTGCAAGAGTCGAAGATGTAGTGCCGAAGCTTGAAGGAACGGCACAATTAGCGTTTCAAGAATCTGATTTAGCGGCAAGCAACATCAGGGCTTTTTTGAACGGAAGAGAATTAAAAACAAAACATTTTGAGGAATTGGGTGAAGCGGTCAGCCTCGGAACACACAACGCCGCCGTTTTAATCGGCGGAAGTGTGGTCGGCGGAATCTTAGCGCGAGAAGCGCGTTTTGCCCTTTATACATCGCGCCTTCCGACGTGGCATCACCGCCTGCGGGTCGGCGCGAGCTGGTTTTTTGAAGGTACAACACCGAAACCTTTGCAGCCGCTCGGTTACAGCTAGGCAGAAGTAAAAAGTAAAAAGGCAAAAGGTAAAAGAAAAAAATTATTCACGCGGCTTGAGATATTTTTTGCCTTTGAGCTTTTTCGGCAGTAAATCGTCGGTTGAGTATTTCTCATAACCTGCGCCGTATCCCAAATCTTTCATCAATTTTGTCGGCGCATTTCGCAGGTTCATTGGAACAGGCAAGTTGCCGTACTTTTTTGCGTCTTCGAGAGCTGACATATAAGCTTCATACGCGCTTTTGTCCTTTTTGCATTGCGAAAGGTAAGCCACGCCGTGCGCCAGATTGATTCCGCATTCGGGTAACCCGATGGTTTCTACCGCCCGAAAGACTTCATTTGCCACGACCAGCGCGGTTGGCTGCGCGAGTCCAACGTCTTCGGATGCGAAAATTACCATTCGCCGGGCAATAAACTTTGGATCTTCTCCTGCCGCAATCATCCTTGCCAGGTAATAAATCGCCGCGTCCGGCTGGCTCGCGCGCATTGATTTGATAAAAGCGCTGATGACGTTGTAATGTTCTTCGCCCTGTTTGTCGTAGCGCAGAAACTTTGACTGGAGAGTATTTTTGAGCGTTTCGAGATTTACTTCACCGGACAAACGCGCCGTATTTTCAATCATCGTGATGGCTTGCCGCGCGTCGCCGTTTGCCATCGCAATCAGCCAATCTTTTGCCGCTTCATCTAATTCGTATCCGGTGCGTTCAATAATTTCAAACATTTCATCACCGGATAATTCTTCCAAAACAAACACGCGAAGACGCGAAAGCAGAGCGGGAATTACTTCAAAGCTCGGATTTTCCGTCGTCGCACCAATCAGCACCAGTTCACCGTTCTCGACAAACGGAAGCAGAAAATCCTGTTGTGCTTTATTAAAACGATGAATTTCGTCGAGAAAAAGAACTCGCGGATGATTTTCGATGGGCGGCTCTTTGATGATTTTGCGAATGTCGTCTTTACCCGCTGAAACCGCTGATAACTGATAAAGCTCCGCCTGAATTGCATTGGCATAAATACGTGCGAGCGTCGTTTTGCCGACACCGGGCGTTCCCCACAACACGAACGAAAAAACGTGTTTCTGCTCAATCGCCAGGCGAAGCGGTTTGCCCGCGCCGACCAGATGCCGTTGCCCGACAAAGCCTTCAAGTGTGTCCGGTCTGATTTTATTGGCGAGAGGCTCCATAGAAATTGTTCAAATTAAATCTGTCGGCACGATTCATTTAATTACTGCATCTTAATTGACGAAGTATTTTCTGCAAAATTATAAACTTATATCGCACAAAAAGGTAAAAACTAAAACCGTCCGGTTATTCGGGTGAAAATCTTATTGCCAAACGGGAATCCGAAAATTTATACTCAAGCAAATCCACAAATTAGACACATGGCTTACATATTTAGAAACTAAAGATTAATTCAGCGCGAAAAGCTGACGGAAGAAAATCTATGAAACAAACCACCACGAAAACAACGGTAGTAATAATTTTGCTGTTCGCTCTGCTCTTTCAAACAGTACCTTTTGTTAGCGCCCAGCAAATAGCAAAGGAAACTGATATCAACGAAAAAATTCGGCAGGAAGGAATGATGAATTCACAGATTTTGAAAACGCTGCACTTCTTTTCCGATGTTTACGGACCGCGCCTGACCGGTTCTCCCAATCTAAGAGCGGCGGGTGATTGGGCAGTTAAACAAATGACTAGCTGGGGATTCGAAAACGCCCATCTTGAACCGTGGGATTTCGGACATCCGGGCTGGGTCAATGAACGCGCTTCGGGTTTTATTACCGCACCGGTTCAGGATTCGCTCGTTTTTGAAGTATTAGCCTGGACGCCCGGCACAAAAGGCGCGGTCAGCGGAAATGCCGTTCAATTAAAAATTCCCAGACGGCAGTCAGAACAAGATCCTAGAATCTTTCTTCCTCCAACGCAGACGGAATTGACGGCTTATTTTGAAAGCATCAAAAACAATATTCGGGGCAAAATGGTACTTGTCGGCGAGCCCGCTTTTATTCCGGTTAATCTTGATCCGTCCCCGAAGCGCATTAACGATGAGGAAATTCGTAAGCGCTTCGACCCGGCTCCTACTGCGAGTCCTTCTCCGACTTTGACCCCGGCGCCCCTGGCAACCCCGCGTCCGACGCCGCCTGCGCCAAATCCTAACCAGTTAA
>JALZOH010000095.1 GCA_030857305.1 Acidobacteriota bacterium | reverse complement strand
CAATGACACCAGTTGCGTTTCCGCTAAAGCTGGTAGCAGTTTGAGCTTGTACTGACGTTAGCCCGAATAAGCACATTATCGCTGCTATAGTTAGCAACATAAATATTCTATTTTCTTTCTTCATTTCGTCTCCTTAATGATAAAACTACTCAATTTGTATGAACCTAACTTAATTGTTTGAACAAGGTTTAGCTCAAACAATAAGGTTAAAAAGATGTATTGCTGTTACTTCTACCAACAGAAGGAAAGAGAAAGTAATGAATCGGCAATCTCAAATTCTCAATCGGTATGTAGAGAGCTAATTGTAAATTTATTCCAAAAAATCAGGAATTAGAAAAAACCAAATTCTTGCCAAATAAAGTCCGGCTTAAAACTTATTTTTTGAACTTTAATTGTTATGAAACTTGAAACTTAACTGATAGATAATTGAACATAAAAAGCGAAAGAAGTCAACAGAAATTTCACCCTTATCAGGAATTTATTCCTGCTTTTTTCAACTTAAAAAAGGAAAAACCTCCTGTAGAAATGGAGAAAGCACTGTAAAAATAGGAATTTAGCTAACACACGAGTCGAAAATAATGTAATTTTCGTTTCGAAAAAATAAATAAAATATAGTTACACCATAAAAATCCAAGCTTAAATTGGCAGCGAAAATCAATTTTTAAAAATCCAAGCTTAAATTGGCAGCGAAAATCAATTTTTGTTTTAGTGGCTAGGTATAATGAAAAGGGAGGAATAAATTCCTCGCCTTTTCAATTTAATTTTTTACCTCTTTACTTTTCCTTTGCAATCAATTGTTCCTCGTTATTATTTCCTACTCCTTGAGGTGTGCGGTCGAGAGTTGGTAAGATCATCGGCTGCGTAACTTCCGCCTCCAAAGTCATTTTCAAAACGTCACTGATGTGGTTGACCGTAGTAATCTCGAGTTCGCCGCGGACGTCTTCGGGAATTTCTTCAATATCCGCTTCGTTCTTCTGCGGCAAAACAATCCGGCGAATTCCGGCGCGATGTGCCGCGAGAACTTTTTCCTTGATACCGCCGACGGGGAAAACCAGACCAGAAAGCGTGATTTCACCGGTCATCGACGTGTCGGAGCGAACTTTCCGCCCGGTGTAGAGCGATGCGAGAGCCGAAGCCATCGTGACGCCTGCGCTCGGACCGTCCTTCGGAATTGCGCCAGCCGGAACGTGAACGTGAACCCCGTTTTCCTTTATTTTGTTTGCGTCAATCTCGAGCTCGGCAGCGTGCGACCACAAATATGAACGCGCTGCCTGAGCCGATTCTTTCATCACGTCGCCGAGTTGTCCGGTTAAAGTCAAACCCGAACCGCCCGGCAGCATCGTCGCTTCGATAAAGAGAACTTCGCCGCCCATTTCCGTCCAAGCCATTCCCGTTGCTACTCCGACCGGGTTTTCATCGCGCGCTTTTTCGGGATAGAAACGCGGAGCGCCCAAATATCCTTTGACGTCTGCAGCGTTAATCGATACTTTTTCCGTATTGCCCTGCGCCACTTTGAGCGCGATTTTTCTCGTTAAATTTCCGATTGTTCGTTCAAGCTGTCGAACGCCTGCTTCGCGCGTGTAACGCGATGTTAAAAGATTTATCGCGTCGTCGGTAATCTCGATTTGCTCGGGCTGCAAACCATTTTCCTTGATTTGTCTCTCAATCAGATACTGTTTTGCGATGTTTAGTTTTTCAGCGTCGGAATATCCGGAAAGCTGAATTATCTCCATCCGGTCGCGCAGGGGCGCAGGAACCGGTCCAAGCTGATTCGCCGTGGCGATAAAGAAAACCTTCGACAAATCAAACGGTAAATCGAGGTAGTGGTCACGGAAGCTATTGTTTTGCTGCGGGTCGAGAACTTCGAGCAGCGCCGCCGCCGGATCGCCTCGGTAATCGTTGCCGAGCTTGTCAATTTCGTCGAGCATCAACACCGGATTGTTGACGCCGACGCGTCGCAAACCCTGTATAATTCTGCCGGGCATTGCGCCGACATAAGTCCGACGGTGTCCGCGCAATTCCGCTTCGTCGCGCATTCCGCCGAGACTCATTCTTTCAAATTCACGCCCCAAAGCGCGAGCAATCGAACGCCCCAAGGAGGTTTTTCCAACTCCGGGCGGTCCGACAAAACAGAGAATCGGACTTTTTGAATCGGGTCGGAGTTTGACAACGGCGAGCGATTCGAGAATTCGTTCTTTTATATCTTCAAGACCGTAATGATCTTCGTCGAGGATTTTGCGCGCTTCGTTTAAGTCGAGTTTTTCTTCGCTCGATTTTTTCCAGGGAAGTTCCAGAACATATTCGAGATACGTGCGAATCACGTGATAATCGGGCGCGGCTTGCGGCAATTGCTCCATCCGCTTTAGTTCGCGCTCGGCTTCGGTGCGCACTTCCTCGGGCAAATCTGCCGTCTCCAGTCTTTCACGAAGTTGCGCGGCTTCCGCCTTTTCGCCCGTCTCATCTTCACCGAGTTCTTTTTGAATCGCCTTCATTTGCTGGCGCAAAATGTAATCGCGCTGAGATTTATCCATTTCGCCCTGCGCTTCGGTCGCAATTTTTGAGCGAATCTGCATAATCTCAACTTCACGCGCCAGAGCGGCGTGCGTCAGCATTAAAAGTTCGTCTTCGGTTTTTGCCTCAAGCATTCGCTGTTCGGTCTCAACACCCAAATCAAGTACTGAAGCCAAAAAATAGGAAAGCTGGACGGAGCTTGTCTGCGTCATCACCGCCATCCGAATCTCGGGCGGAATATTCGGAAGCATCGCCAGAGCTTCCTGCACCAATCCTTGAATGTTTCGTTTCAATGCTTCGACTTCTTCCGTATCCGATATTGTCAAAGCGGGCAGAACCTCGACTTTTGCCTTTAAAAATGGTTGTTCGTGCACCCAGTTCACAATACGAAAACGCTCGATGCCCTGAGCGATAAGCTGCATTGCGCCGTCGGCTCGCGTCATCCGCTTGATACTGACGATTGTGCCGACCTCAAAGAGGTCTGCTGGTTGCGCGTCGTTGCCGGTCTTGTCTCCCGCCTTAGTAGTAACGCAGGCGATGAGTTTTTCTTCGGTTGAAAGCGCAAATTCTACCGCCTTAATCGAACGCTCGCGTCCGACTGCGAGCGGAACAACGGTTTCCGGAAAAAGCGTCGTGTTTTGCAGTGGCAGCACGGCAATTTCATATTGCTGCGGCAAGACTGCATTATTTGTTGAGGTTTGTCCGGTATTGTTTTCTGTATTTTCAGCCATAAAAACGATGTTTATCTTTTCTTTAAATGAATAAGTAAAAGTCCGTCGGTAAAATTATGTTCGAGTTTCGCGCCTTCGATCGAGGCGGGAAATTCCAAAGTTTTTTCAAACCGGCTGTAAGTAATTTCCATCTGCTGAAACGACATTCCGACGGCACACGTTTTATCGCGCCGACAGCCCGCAATATAAAGCTGATTACCCTGAATATCAATTTCGATTTCCTCTGCCGAAACGCCTGCCAGCTCGATTTTAACTACCCAGCCTTCCGACGTTTGGTAAATGTCCGCCGACGGATACCACAATCTTCCTGAAGGCTTTGTGTCCTTTGTTGATCCCAAAAAATGAAAGTAACGATTAATTGATTTTGCCATATTCCGATTTTTGATTTGGGAGCTAACTTTTTGCAAAAATATTTTTATTGCCGCACTAAAATCCGTATTAAATTTTATTCAACCGACGATTAATTTTTCTTCCAGAATCCTGCGCCGCTTGAAATTTCTTCGAGCGTTTCGGCAATTTCGCGCTCGTCTTCCATTTCCAGCGCCACGTCCGCCATCGAAACAATACCTTGCAGAACGCCTTCCTCATTGACAATCGGCACGCGTCGTACTTGTTTGTCGCCCATCGTGCGAATTGCCTGAAAAGCGAAATCATCGGGTTTTGCCGTGTAAAGCGTCGTCGTCATTATTTGCGAGACAGGCGTTTCGATGCCTCTGCCTTCGGCGACGGCGCGTACAACAATGTCGCGGTCGGTCACCAGCCCAAGCAGTTTATTTGTTTCATTTTCGACCACCGGCAAAACACCGATGTCGCCGTCCCTCAGTATTTTAGCGACAGCCTGCAAGGTCATCTCGCCATTTGCCACCGAAACTTTAGCGGTCATTATTTCGCGACAGCGCATTCGTGATGTGTCGGAAGTTTTCCCCTCGCTCATCTTACAACTCCAAAGCATTAACAGTTTTCTATTATTTTGTTTGACTTGGAACAATAAAGCAAGTGGAAATTTTCGGCTGGTGATTTGCTTATCCAATATTTACAATTCAAAATCAACTACTAAGGTGGGAAAACTTTTACGAAAACAAGCGCAAACCGAAGCGAACGGGGAGGAAAGATAACCGTTGGCACGGGCAAGCTGTTCCCCCATCTTTTTATATCTATAATAAATGAGTAAAAATCAAGTAAAATTGGGAGTAATGATTGTCGGACTCGGCGGCGCGGTGGCGTCAACCGCTGTCGCCGGCGTTGAGCTTTTAAGACGCGAAAAAATTGATACGGCGGGTCTGCCGCTCGCTGTTTTGCCGGAGAACTTGACCGAGAAATTAGCAGATTATAAAAATCTCGTCTTCGGCGGTTGGGATATGAACAGCGACGATTTGGCGACCGCCGCGACGACACACAATGTTTTAACCTTGCAACAATTTCACGAAGTAAGCGAGCAGCTGCAAGCCTCAAAACCTTTTGCCGCCGTCTGTAATTCAGCTTTTTGCCATAACATCGAAGGCAAAAACATCCTCGCCGCCGAAAATCACAATCTCTGCGTCGAAGCTATCCGAGAAGACATTCGACGTTTTAAAAATGAGCAGAATGTCGAGCGCGTCGTGATGATCAATCTGGCTTCGACCGAAAGTTTCGTCGACAAAGATTCGGAAACTTTTGCCGCGCTCGAAAACTTTGAAAAAGCGCTCGGTGAAAATTCGACGGAAATCAGTCCGGCAATGATTTATGCATACGCCGCTATCGGCTCGGGAGTTGGTTACGGCAATTTTACGCCTTCGGTCGCGGCGGACATTCCCGCGCTCGTCGAATACGCCGAAGAAAAAGGAGTTCCAGTCGCCGGAAAAGACGGCAAAACCGGACAAACTTTTATCAAAACCGTTATCGCGCCCGGTTTAAAGGCGCGTGCGCTGAAAGTCGACGGCTGGTATTCGACGAATATTTTAGGCAATCGTGACGGGCTCGCGCTGTCTCATCCCGATTCTTTGAAAGCAAAAATAATGACGAAAGGCTCGGTTTTAGATGACATTCTCGGTTACAAAGTCGAAGACCATCTGGTTGACATTCGTTATTATCGTCCGCGCGGCGACAACAAAGAAGCGTGGGACAACATTGATATTATCGGTTTTTTAGGTCAGACGATGCAGCTTAAAATCAATTTTTTGTGTAAGGATTCGATTTTAGCCGCACCGCTCGTGATTGAAATCGCGCGCCTGCTCGATTACGCGCAACTTTGCGGTGAAGCAGGCGTGCAGGAACAGCTTTCCGTGTTTTTCAAATTGCCGCAAGTCACTGACGAATACAATCAGAAGCCGGAACACGCCCTTCATTTGCAGGAACAAATGCTGCTCGAATGGCTGACGACGCAGGCTGAGAAAACGAACACAAAGCAAGCGCAAATGGCGGCGGACGAGTGAGAAGCCGATTCACAGAGATTTTTCTGTTTTCTCCCCGTTTCTCCGTCTCGGCGGTAAGAATTAGTTAAAGTTTTTATAACCGGCAACTTGAGTTACGATAATAAAGTATGAAACAAGTGACTGTTATCGGCGGCGGCTTCGCCGGTGTCGAGGCGGCGTGGCAAGCAGCGGAAAGCGGCGCGCGAGTAAAACTATTTGAAATGCGACCCGTGCGGACGACGCCCGCGCACCGTACTGATAAACTAGCGGAAATCGTTTGCTCAAATTCGCTGAAAACCGATGAAATCGGAACTGCGCCATATCTTTTGAAAGAAGAATTGCGGCGCGGAAACTCGCTGGTGATGAAAGCGGCTGAAGCGACAAAAGTTCCGGCTGGCGCGGCGCTCGCGGTTGACCGCACTAAATTCGCCGATTACATCACTGAAAAAATTGAAGATCATCCGAATATCGAATTAATTCGTGAAGAAATCAAAACAATTTCACCCGAAGAGATTTCGATAATCGCTACCGGTCCGCTGACATCGGACGCTTTAACGCTCGAGATTATGAAACTGACGGGCGACGACCAGCTTTATTTCTATGATGCGATTGCGCCGATTGTCGCGGCGGACTCGATTGATATGAGCATCGCTTTTAAGGCTGCGCGTTACGGCAAAGGCGGCGACGATTACATCAATTGTCCGTTTAACCCGGAACAATACGCAACCTTTTACGACGCGCTGGTCAAAGCGAAATCAGTTCCGCTCAAGCGTTTTGAAGATACGAAATGGTTTGAATCGTGTTTGCCGATTGAAGAACTGGCACGACGCGGTGTTGACACCCTGCGCTTCGGCTGTATGAAGCCGAAAGGTTTATATGAGCCGCAAACGGGGCGTGAGCCTTATGCGGCTGTCCAACTTCGACAGGAAAACTTGATGGCGGACGCATACAGCCTCGTCGGTTTTCAGAATCATCTCCGTTACGGCGAACAAGCCAGAGTTTTGCGACTCGTTCCCGGACTCGAAAACGCCGAGTTTTTGCAGTACGGACAAATTCACCGTAATACTTTTATCAATTCGCCGAAAGTTTTGCACCGGACTTTGCAAACGCAGAAAAATCCGAATTTATTTTTCGCCGGACAAATTACCGGTGTCGAAGGTTATGTCGAATCGGTCGGGACAGGGTGGCTCGCAGGTTTGAATGCCGCACGTCTTGTGCGAAATGAAAATTTGATTACAGCGCCGACGACAAGCGCAATCGGCGCTCTCTGCCGGTATGTTTCAAACGTCGAAACGAAAAATTTTCAGCCCGTTAATATCACGTTCGGCTTGCTTGCAGAACCGCCGTTCGAGCTTCGCAAAAAATACCGCAACAAACGCGAACGGCACGCGGTGCAGGTGGAGATGGCACTCGCCGATTGGGACCAGTGGCTCGGACAAATCGAGCCGAAAACTTTAGCCGGAATCGCTTAAAAATTTATGTCAACCATTGTGGTCGTGAAAAAAAATTCCGAAACGGTGATTGCCGCCGATACTTTAACCACTTACGGAAACACGAAGGAATCGGCTGAATATGTCGTTAATCACGAAAAGCTTTTCAAATACCGAGAAAATTTTCTCGGTATTTCAGGTTCAGCAAGTTTGGGAATCGCGGTTGAGGATTTTTTGTCGAAAAACAAGAAAAAAATATCTTTTGAAAGCGTCGCGGAAATTTTTCGCTTCGGGCTTCTGCTTCACAAAGAGTTAAAGGAAAACTATTTCCTACGAGCCGATGACGATGAAGATTTTGAAACTTTCAGAGGTGATATTTTAATCGCTAACCCAAAGGGAATATTTGGTTTAAGTGCATATCGCTATGTTCAGGAATATACCCGATTTTATGCCAGCGGTAGCGGTAGCCCGTACGCAATCGGAGCGATGTTTGCCGTTTACAATTCAGGCAGAACAAGCGAAGAAATTGCAAAACTGGGAATCGAAGCCGGCATCGAATTCGACGACGGTTCAGG
>JALZOH010000504.1 GCA_030857305.1 Acidobacteriota bacterium | reverse complement strand
CCAAAAGAAGTTTTCCTTCTTCCAGAATTTCGGAAACGTGCGATTTAAGTTCGCGCGTTTGCGGGTCAACAATTTGAAATTCCTCTTCTATTCCGAGCGTAAATTGCTCAAACATATTTTTATCCTTTTCCGGTTTTGTTCTTAATCTTTATTTTTTGTAATAATAAGGATTTTTTTATGATTGTAAAGGGCAAAGAACATATATGAAATAATACTTTTCGGTTAAACAGCAGCTTGGAAAGGAAAAACTATATTTGTTTGTGAAATATGGAGCCAAGCGAATTTTGCGGGTAGTTTCGCCTATTGTTAGATAAAATTTAGTCAGATTTTTTTGTCGTTAATCTTAAGCGGACAAAAAAAGAACAGGAATATTAAATTCCTATTCGCCCTGATTTTTTGAAAATTTATTTTACTTGGTAATTCCAACCTGACTGAGCGCGTAAGCATAATCGAATGCGACTTCCTTCAGACGGTCATAGCGTCCCGATGAGCCGCCGTGACCGGCGCCCATATTTGTTTTGAGTAAAATAGTGTTGTTGTCGGTTTTCACCGAACGAAGTTTGGCGGCAAATTTTGCGCCTTCCCAATACGGCACCTGCGAATCGTTGAGAGAAGTTTCGATTAACATATTCGGATAATTCTGCGCTTTAACATTATCGTACGGCGAATATTTAATCATATAATCGAATGCTTCCTTTTCATTCGGATTCCCCCACTCGATCCATTCTTCAGTGGTCAGGGGCAGAGTGTCGTCAAGCATCGTGTTGATTACGTCAACAAACGGAACTTGAACGATTGCCGCTTTGAAAAGTTTCGGAGCGATATTAACGACGCCGCCCATTAACATTCCGCCCGCGCTTCCGCCCTGAATTACCAGACGGTCAGGCGACGTATATTTATTTTTAATCAGCCAGTCAGCAGAATCAACAAAGTCATAAAAAGTATTCAACTTTTTGAACATTCTTCCTTCCTGCCGCCATTTTTCGCCGAGTTCCGAACCGCCGCGAATATGCGCGATGGCGTAAATCATTCCGCGGTCAACCAGACTTAGACGCGCTGAACTGAAATTCGGCGTCATCGAAGCGCCGTAAGAACCGTATGCGTAGAGAAGCATCGGTGAGCTGCCGTCAAGCTTCGTTCCCTTTTTCATTACCATTGAAATCGGAACTTTTACGCCGTCTCTCGATGTCGACCAGAGTCTCTGGGTTTCGTATTTAGTTTTGTCAAAGTCGCCAAGGACTTCCTGTTGTTTCAGAAGCTCGCTTTTTTTAGTTTTGAAATTATACTCGTACGTTGAATTCGGTGTAATCATCGACGCATATTCGTAGCGAACAGCCGGCGTATCAAATTCGGGATTAACCGAAACATTTATTGTATAAACGTTTTCCGGCGTTGCGATGCGGTAGGATTTTCCAGCCCGATTCTTGCCTTTCAAATCCAAAACCCGGAGATATTCAAGCCCGTTTTCAAGTTCGGAAACAATCGCGAAATCTTTAAAGAAATCAATGTCGTCAATTTTTATAGCGGGATTATGAGCGATAAAATCCTTCCAGTTTTCCTCGTTCGGGTCGGCAAGCGGCGCGCGTACAACCCGAAAATTCTCGGCATTTTTGTTGGTCGTAATGTAAAATTCGCCGTTGTAATGATCAACCGCGTATTCGTGATTCACTTGGCGCGGCAAAACAATCTTCCATTCGCCCATCGTCATTTCGGCGGGAAGATAACGCGCTTCACGCATCGTTTTCGCGTAAGAAGTTAAGAAAAGCATTTTCTTATCGCGTGAACGTCCGACGCCAAGATTGAAAAGCACGTCTTTTTCTTCAAAAGCCAAATCCGTTTTGTTAGAGTTAAGGTCATGCCGCCAGAATTTGTCACTCCGCTTGGTGACATCGTTTTCCTGGACGACAAAAAGAGTTTTGTTGTCGCTTGCCCATTCAACCGACGTTACGCGCTCGATTTTATTTGGCAAAATTTTACTCGTGCGCAAATCTTTAATTTGCAGAGTATATTGACGATACCCGGTTGTATCGGTTGAAAACGCGAGCAAATTTCCGTCGTCGCTGATATCGAACGAACCGATAGCGAAATATTTGTAACCTTTCGCCATTTCGTTTTGGTCTAAAACGAGCTTTTCATCATCGCCGTTTTGCTTGCGGCTGCGGAAATACATCGAATACTGTTTACCTTCTTCGGTTTTTGTGTAATACCAATATTCGCCAAGCTTATACGGCACGCTCAAATCCGTCTGTTTAATACGTCCGAGCATTTCTTTGTAAAGATTGTCAACAAACGGCTGATGCGCTTTCATCGCCGCCTCGGTATAAGCATTT
>JALZOH010000503.1 GCA_030857305.1 Acidobacteriota bacterium | reverse complement strand
GGTAAAAGACGTGAGCGTAAAAGTCAAACCCATAAGGAGCGCGCCGACGATTCCGCTGCCTTCGCCTTCTTTGCTACGCGTTAAATTATCTAATTTTGTCAAAACGCCGGTCGGAATCGTAATTTCATACGCGCCGAACAGATTAAACGCGAATAAGAGAAAAATTCCGGCGATTAAAATATTAACGTACGGATTTGCCGCGAAAAGATTTATTCCCGCCGCGCCGACGAAAATCGCCAGGAGCATTCCGAGAATTGTAAATGTTCCGATAATTCCGAGCGAATAAACAAGCGCCATTCTGAAGGCTTTGGCGCGATTGCCCGCCGAATGATTGGTAAAATACGAAACCGTAATCGGGATCATCGGAAACACGCACGGCGTTAAAAGCGACAGCGCACCGAGCGTAATCGCCAGCCAAATAAAAGACCATAAATCGGTGGTCAGCGGTCGGTGGTCAGTGGTCGGTGGTTGGTTGTTCGTTGTTCGTTGTTCGTTATTTAAATTCGAGTCCGCGCTTGTTGGATTTTCGTCTTGCTGACCACTGACCACTGACTGCTGACCACTTTTCTTCGCGTCTTCAAAACCCGAAAACGAAACTTTCACCGTTTTCGGGGGCAGACAAACCTTGTCGTCGCACACCTGAAACCGCACATTTATCATTAAATCATTAGTATTTGTTTCGCGGGTTGCAATTATCGACAAATTAAATTCAGCTTCTTTTTCAAAATACTTTGTTTCAAGCGGTTTTTCATCAATCAGAAAATTCGCGTCCGGTTTTGTAATCGGCACGGACGATATGGTTTTCCCATCAATCTTAAAAAGCGAATCTTCGGGAAGTGTAATTTTGGTCGGAAAAGGTCCGCCTTCCGGCTGCTCGACCGCGTAAAGATGCCAGTTCCCTTCAATTTGGGCTTTTAAATTGACTTTGAAAGAATCGCTTGCCTTGACATTTTTGCCCTTTGCATCCGATTCAAGCGACCAGGCAACGGGACTTTGAGCAAGCAAAGCTGGAGGCAAACTGAAAACGAGGATGCCAAAGAAGATTAATAATTTTAGGTGTCGGTCGTAAAACATATTTTTGTCTGCCAGATTAGATGCAATTTTATCTTTTTTGAAAAGAATTTAACAGCCGTTTAGATTGACAAATTTTCTCTTTTTGCACAATTACCTTTTTGTCGCTTATAATTTTAATTTGAAACACACGTTTTAATACTACAAGAATAATTACAGTAATTTTATTCCGATTGCGACCCGGAGGTTTGATTTTGCCAAAAACAGCAACTCGCCAGAAAGAAGAAACGAAAACGAATAAAAGCTCCACCAACGGTGCGAACAAAATCGCGTCCAAACCGATCACCAAGACAAATGGACAAGCAACCGATAAGGTTGACCCGAAGATTGCTTCCAGCGAACACAAAGATCGCCGACAAGCGCAAAAATCCTCGATAAAAAATGTTGAGCCGAAACTTCTGAAAGAAATGCTTTATCAGATGGTTTTAGGCAGATTCTTCGAGCAGAAATGCGCGGAAGTTTACCGCATCGGTAAAATCGGCGGTTTTTGTCACTTGTATATCGGTCAGGAAGCGGTCGGTATTGGCACGATAATGGCTTTGCGTGAAGACGATCTCGTTATTACGGCTTACCGCGACCACGTCCAGGCAATGGTCAAAGGCATCACGCCCGAAGCAGTGATGGCGGAGCTTTACGGCAGATCGGGTGGTAACGTCGGCGGCAAAGGCGGCTCGATGCACATGTTTTCTAAGGAACTCGGCTTTTATGGCGGGCACGGAATTGTCGGCGGTCAAATCGGTGTCGGCACGGGAATGGCTTTTGCACAGAAATATAAAGGAACTGATGCAGTAACGCTGTGTTTCTTCGGCGAAGCCGCAGTCAATCAAGGAATGTTTCACGAATCCTTAAATATGGCGCAGCTCTGGAAACTTCCAGTTATCTTCATCTGCGAAAATAACCAATACGGAATGGGAACATCGCAAAAACGCGCAATGAGCATTTCTAGTATTGCAAAAAAAGCTGAAGGTTTTGGAATGGCAAACGAATTTGTCGACGGAATGGACGTTCTCGCCGTCCGCGAAGCAACCGAGAGGGCAATCGAACGCGCCCGTCGAGACGGCTCGCCCACCTTACTCGAAATTCGCTGTTATCGTTTTATGGGACATTCGATGTCCGATCCGGGAAAATACCGTACGTCTGATGAAATAAAAAAATATCAGGAACGCGACCCAATTTTTCTTTTTAAGCAAAGTTTGACGGAAGCGAAAGTTATTTCCGACAAAGATTATGCGGAGATTGAAGGGCGGGCGAAAGAGGCAGTAGAGA
>JALZOH010000502.1 GCA_030857305.1 Acidobacteriota bacterium | reverse complement strand
GGTCAAGATTTGTTTTTGCAAGGCGCCGCGCTAGTTGTGAAAAAATTTCCGAATGTACATTTCATCGTTGCCGGCACTGATAATTTTCCGCAAAAAATATTTGAAAAACAACTAAGGGTTTTGGCGAAGCAATTAGAAATAATTGAGCGTGTGCATTTTGTCGGTTGGATCGAAAATGTCGGCGCGTTGATGCGCGGACTGGACATTTTCGTTTCTGCCGCGCGAACAGAACCGTTTGGTCTGGTAATAATTGAAGCGATGGCTTCCGGCACAATGGTCATCGCAACTGAAACCGAAGGCGCGAGCGAGATTTTGCGCGATGGCGAAACGGGGAAACTTATTCCAATGGAAAACCCAACTCGTCTTGCCGAAGCAATTGTCGAAATTTTAAGCGATGAAAAAATGCGCGAAGATTTTTGCAGAAAAGCACAAGCGGAAGCAAAATTAAAATTTAGTCTGAAAAGGATGATTATTGAAACTGAAAAAATTTACAACGAAGTTTTATTTACTGGCAAACCCGAATAACAGCAGCGCAAAAATTCTTCTTTGATGTGATTTGTAGTTTCACAAACAAAAGTTCTTTTGTTGAAACTTTTAACATTAGCAATGCCAATTCCGGTTGAAGTTAAAAAAATCTCGTCGGCATCGTCAAGTTCTGCTAAGTTTGCTTTTTTTTCTTTGACGGTAAAATTCTCCAGTACAAAACTTCGTGTTGTCCCTCTCAAACAACCTGTTTCGAGACTTGGAGTGATTATTTCACCGTCTTTGATCCAAAAAATATTTGCCATTGAAGCAGAAACAACTTCGCCCCGTTCATTCAAACGAATCGCTTCATCAAAACCTTTGTCTTTAGCATTTTCCAAAGACAAAACATTGTCCAGGTAATTACAAGATTTTACGCCTGCGAGAGGCGCGGTTGAATTAATTCGGAAATCTGAAATCGCCAAACTTAAATTATCTGAAACAGAAGGTAATTCACCGGTTATAATTAAAAGACTCGTTGAACGTTTTAGTCTGGCTTGCCAAAGTTTAGTCGGAGCTTCATCAAAAAAAGTTAGACGCGCACGTGAATGAGTGAGTTTATTTTTTTCAATTACTCGAGCAAGATTTTGTTTTACGTCGTTTTGGTTATATTCAGATAAATTCAATCGAATCTTTTCCGAGTTTTCAATCAATCTCTCCCAATGTTTTTTCCACTGAAACGGTTCGGAATTATAAACCGCAACGGTTGTAAAAACACCTCTGCCGTACAAAGCGGCGGAAGAAAGAGCCGGTAGAAAAGCATCCTCGGCAATAATCTCCAGTTGATTTAAACTGATAAATTGAGACATCAATTCAACACTAGACTAAGCTTTTTGCTGTTTGTTTGATGATTCTAATTTTAGCTAACGGCGCGTTTGAGAGCGTTTTGAGCAACTGGAAAAGTAAGCCTGAAAGTTGTGCCGTGTCCATTTTCGCTGGTGACTTCGATTGTTCCCGCGTGCTCCTGCACAATGCCGTAAGAGACTGCTAAACCTAATCCAGTTCCGCTGCCAACGCCTTTGGTGGTAAAAAACGGGTCGAAAATTTTGTTCAAATTGTCGGCTTCGATGCCTGTTCCGGTATCTGTGACCTCGATGACAACTTCCCCATCGTTTTCAGATGCGGTCGTTAACATAATCTTGCCGCTGTCAAACATTGCGTCGCGGGCGTTGATGATTAAATTTGTAAAAACCTGCTGTAATTTTCCGGCATTTCCGAATATTTTTGGTGTACAATCCGAGTAATTTTTGACAATTTCAACTTGAGCCTTACGCAGTTGAGGTTCGAGAAGTTGAAGCGTATCGTCAAGCAATTTACAAATATTAATTTCGGTAAATTCCGTTGCGTTGCCGGTGCGCGAAAAATTTAGCAGATTACCGACAATATTTGTAGCGCGGTCGGTTTGTTTCTGGACTTTCTGAAGAAGCGCATGTTTCGGGTCGGTTTCGGGAATCATTCCCAAAAGCAATTGCGTGTAACTGGAAACACCCGTCAGAGGCGTGTTGACTTCGTGCGCAACGCCTGCCGCGAGCAACCCGATGCTCGAAAGCTTCTCGCTCTGCTGGAGAGATTCTTCGAGCTTGATGCGGGTGGTGACATTTTCAAAGACAACGATTGCCCCCGTCTGATTGTGTGAAGCAGAGCGAAGCGGCGCAACCGCAACATTTAAGATTAAGGGTTTGCCGCCCGAATCGGTGGCAAGCAATTTGTAAGCATTGCGAATCTCGGTCAGATGCCAACGCGATTTGCCTAGAATATTTTCTAAATTCAAAGCAAAACTTCGATCAAAAATATCTTCTACCAATTTGCCCACTGC
>JALZOH010000094.1 GCA_030857305.1 Acidobacteriota bacterium | reverse complement strand
TTGTACGATAGTTCGCAAAATTTTCATTTTTAATTTTCCATTAATTCATCTCCTGTCAAAATCCGGTAAGCCTGTAAATATCGTGCAGTTGTCGCTTTACTAATCTCATCGGGCAGAGCCGGCGCGGGCGGTTGTTTGTTCCAGTCGAGAGTCTCCAAATATTCGCGGACAAATTGTTTATCGAAAGACGGCTGCGATTTGCCCGGCGAATAAGTTTCGGCTGACCAAAAACGAGAAGAATCAGGTGTCAGAACTTCATCAATGAGTAGAATGTTGCCGGCTTCGTCCAAACCAAATTCAAACTTTGTATCGGCAATAATAATTCCGCGCGTGAAAGCGTAATCGCTGGCTTTTTTATAAATTTCGAGCGACAGCGCACGTAACTTTTTTGCGTTTTTCACTCCGACAATTTCTGCAAACTCTACTTCGTTGATGTTTTCATCGTGTCCCGTTGCTGCTTTGGTAGCAGGCGTCAAAATCGGCTCGGGAAGTTTCTCGCACTGCCTTAGATTGACAGGTAAATGATGACCGCAAATCTCGCCTGTCTGTTTGTAATCTTTCCATCCTGAACCTTCCAAATATCCGCGCACAACGCACTCAACGGGGAAGACGTTTGTTTTTTTGACGAGCATCGAACGCCTTTCGAGTTCTTCCGACTCCTGGACAACGTTTGGCATTTCATTAAGATTGGTAGTGATCAGATGATTTTTCGCCAACGGCTTTAAGAACTCAAACCAAAAGGATGACAAGGCGGTCAGCACTTCACCTTTACGGTGTATCGGGGTCGGCAAGACGCAGTCGAAGGCTGAAATTCGGTCGGTTGCTACCAATAATAAATGTTTACTGTCAATTTCATAAACGTCACGAACTTTACCCCGATGAATTAGAGACAAACCGGGAACGTCAGTTTCTAAAACCGTCTTTACTGCCGACATATTTTGATAAGCTTTAGATGGAATTTATAAACAACCTAACTCTAATATTATTTTTAAAATTGGTAAAGGTTCGAGTTGCAAGTTTTTTATTATTAATTTGAAGCGATTTAAAATCCCATCGCTCTAATGACAGACTGACGGGTTACGAAGTAAAATAGAATAAAAACTTTGTAACACTGTTGTATCAAATGCAATTTAAATTAGTTTCAGAAAACGTCCCAAAAGGCGATCAGCCGCAAGCCATCGAGCAAATCGTCAGGGAACTTAATAATGCCACGAAAGACCAGGTTTTGCTTGGCATCACGGGAAGCGGTAAAACGTTTACGATTGCCAACGTAGTTCAGGAAGTTCAGCGTCCGATGCTTGTCCTTGCGCATAACAAAACGCTTGCCGCGCAACTTTATCAGGAATTCAAAACATTTTTCCCCGAAAACGCCGTCGAATATTTTGTTTCTTATTATGATTATTACCAGCCGGAAGCGTATGTTCCCGCCTCTGATTTGTATATCGAAAAAGAAGCGACGATAAACGACGAGATTGACCGGCTTCGCCTGAGCGCGACGCGGGCGCTTTTTGAAAGGACTGATGTCATTGTGGTCGCTTCCGTGTCCTGCATCTACGGACTCGGCGACCCGGATGCCTATTTCGGAATGATTTTCTTTGTCGAAGCCGGACAGCAATTAAAGCGGGAAGATTTCTTAAAAAGACTGGTCGAATTGCAGTATGAGCGTTCGCATATCGAATTTGAGCGCGGTTCTTTTCGCGTGCGAGGCGATGTCGTCGAAGTTTATCCGAGTTATCAGGAACAAGCTTACAGAATCGAATTTTGGGGCGATGAAGTTGACGCGGTTTATACGATTGACCCGCTTCTGGGTGAAGTTTTATTTAAACACGAGTCGCGCCTGCCGATTTATCCGAAATCGCATTATGTGATGTCGAAGCCGACAATTAAAAAAGCCCTCAAAACTATTAAAGACGAACTCGTTTGGTGGGAAGAAGAATTAATAAAACAGGGAAAAATCGTTGAATCGCAAAGGCTTCACCAGCGCACGATGTATGACCTCGAATTAATCAAAGAGATGGGTTTTTGCCGCGGCATCGAAAATTATTCGCGTCATTTAACGGGGAAGCCCGCAGGCGCGCCGCCGCCGACCCTGCTCGATTATCTGCCCGAAAACGCCATAATGGTGATTGACGAGTCGCACCAAACCGTTCCGCAGCTCGGCGCGATGTACAAAGGCGACCGTTCGCGCAAAAGCAATTTGGTTGAATACGGTTTCCGTCTGCCGTCAGCGATGGACAACCGTCCTCTCAGTTTTGAAGAATTTGAACATCGCATCGGACAAACGATTTACGTTTCCGCGACGCCCGGACCTTATGAACTGACAAAGAGTGGGGGCGAAGTTATCGAACAAGTTATTCGCCCGACCGGTCTGCTTGACCCGATTGTCGAGGTGCGCCCGGTGAAAGGTCAAATCGATGATTTGCTGGAGGAATGCCGGGTGCGCGCCGAGCGGAACGAGCGCGTCCTTGTAACGACTCTGACCAAGAAAATGTCGGAGAATTTAACCGAGTATTTTTCCGAAGTCGGCGTCAAAGTCAATTATCTGCATTCGGAAATCCTGACGCTCGAAAGAATAAAAATCCTGCGTGATTTGCGGCGCGGTGAATTTGACGTGCTGGTCGGAATAAATCTTCTGCGCGAAGGCTTGGACTTGCCGGAAGTCTCACTCGTCGCAATTCTCGATGCCGACAAAGAAGGTTTTCTGCGTTCCGAACGGTCGCTGATTCAAACGATGGGACGCGCTGCGAGAAATGCGGGCGGAAAAGCAATCCTTTATGCCGACCGCATCACCGATTCGATGAAAAAAGCCATCGGCGAGACCGAACGGCGTAGAGAAATTCAAGAGCAATACAACGCGGAGCACGGTATTACGCCGACCACCATTGTCAAATCTATCGAATCAACGCTGGTCACGGCGTATGAAGCCGATTACTTCAAAGTTCCGCTTGAGTTTGATAAATTTGAAGAATACTCACCGAAACAATTAAAACAAACTATCGCCGGTCTCGAACTCGAAATGCGCCAAGCCGCCAGAGATATGAAGTTCGAACAAGCCGCCGAACTGCGCGACCGGCTTAAATATCTGCGCGAAAGACAAGTCACGCTGGCTTAAAGATGTATGCAAGTAAAAACTCAAACGGATGAACTGCAAAACTATTTAACGGATGCGAGCAATCTTCAGGGCGGGTACGCCCGAAAACTGTTCGTTCCGAACGCGCCGGACGAAATCGCTGAAATTCTGAAAGAAGCTAGCGAGAAAAAAATTTCCGTCACCGTTTCCGGCGCAAGAACGGGAACTGTTGGCGGCGCGATTCCGTTTGGCGGTTTTGTCGTTTCGCTCGAAAAGTTTAATCAAATAAAAGAAATAAACGAACAAGAGCAATTTGCGGTTGTCCAGAGCGGCGTGGTTTTGACCGATTTGCAAAAGGCGGTGGGCGCGAAAAACTTATTTTATCCGCCTGACCCGACCGAATGGAGTTGTCAGATTGGCGGAACCGTTGCCACTAATGCGAGCGGCGCGCAAAGCTTTAAATACGGCGCCACCCGAAAGTTTGTCGAGCAGCTTGAAATTGTTTTGCCGAGCGGCGATTTTCTCAAATTAAAACGCGGCGAAGTTTTGGCAAAAGACGGATTTATTGAACTCAAAACTGAAGGCGGACACAAGATAAAAGCGAAAGTTCCGACTTATCAGCAGCCGTTCGTGCGGAAAAACACTTCCGGTTATTTCTCGGATGAAAATCTGGACGCAATTGATTTGTTCGTCGGCAGCGAAGGAACTCTCGGCATTGTGACGGAAATTAAACTAAGACTTTTGAAAAAGCCGGAAGGTTTTTTAAGCGGCATTGTATTTTTCAAAGACGAAAAAGATTTGCTCGGGTTTGTCGATGAAACCCGAGCAATATCTTTTCAAACCCGAAGGGGAAATGACGATTTAATCCAAAATCCAAAATCCAAAATTCAAAATCAAATTGACGCGACGGTTTTAGAGTATTTCGATGAAAACTCTTTAAAATTCATCCACGAAAAATTTCCGGAAGTTCCTGAAAATGTGCGGGGTGCGGTATTTTTCGAACAGGAAACGACTGCCGAAAATGAAGACGCGCTGTTTGAAAAGTGGAACTCAACGCTGGAGAAACATCGCGCTGAACTCGACGCATCCTGGTTTACGACGAGCGAGCAGGATCACAAAAAAATGCGTGAGTTTCGCCACGCGCTGCCGGTTGCTGTAAATGAACGAATCGTCCGGTACGGGCAGCGTAAAGTCGGAACGGATATGGCTGTTCCGGATGAAAATTTCGCTTCGTTTCTGAAATTTTATCAACAAAAGTTGAGTGAAAGCGGATTGGATTATGTAATTTTCGGACATATCGGCGACGCTCATCTGCACGCCAACATTTTGCCGAAAACGGATGAAGAAGCGAAGGCTGCAAGAAATTTATACGGCAGATTCATCGCGCAGGCAGTTATGCTCGGCGGCACAATCAGTGCGGAACACGGCATCGGAAAGTTGAAGAGTAAATATCTGCAAGTGATGTACGGCGAGAGATTCATTAACGAAATGGCGGAACTGAAAAAAGCCTTTGACCCGAATGGGATTTTGGGACGCGGAAATATGTTCGATCAAAGGTTCATCTAATTATGGAGCATATTTTCTTACCTGCTTTGCGGCAATGCAATTTCAAAGCTAAAATACTTTCTTTCGTTCTAACTTATTTAAAAGGAAACACTTCTATACAATGATCAAAGCAATTTTAATGGATTTTAACGGGGTAATTATTGACGATGAGCCGCTGCATATGAAGGCGTATCAGGAAATTTTTGCTAAAGAAGGCATTGCTCTCTCGGAAGACCATTATTATTCGTGTCTCGGAATGGACGACAAAGCTTTTGTGAGTGCGCAATATATGCGCGCCGAACAGGAAATAGCAGCAGAAAAAACGTCTGAAATTATTGAAGCAAAAACGGTGCGATGGCGCGAACTGGTTGAAAAGGAAGTTCCGCTGTTTGAAGGCGCAGAAAATTTTGTGCGAAAAATGGCGAAAGACTTCGCGCTCGGCATTGTCAGCATGGCGCGGCGCGAAGAAATTGAATATGTTTTGGAAAAAATAGCCTTAAGAGATTGTTTTACAATTATTGTCAGCGCCGAAGATGTTTCGGCGCACAAACCAAATCCAGAGTGTTACCAGACGGGTTTCAGGTTAATTGACGCGGCACGCACGGCGCTCGGCGGTAACCCGATTGTTCACGGAGATTGTCTGGTTGTTGAGGATGCGCCCCAGGGAATTCTGGCGGGCAAGCAAGCCGGTTTGAAGACTTTGGGCATTACAAATACCGTTTCGGCTGAACGTCTGCGGGAAGCGGGCGCAGATTCAGTGACAAAATCGTTATCCGATTGGATGCCCGACACCTTGCGCAGAGTTTTCGTTTAAAGAATACAAAGCAGAAAACAAAATATGACAGAACACCTAATTCCGATTGAGCAAGCTCAGGAAAATCTTTTGTCCTGCGCGACATTTTTAGCCGAAAACATCAAAAGCTCCGACGGGCGCGGCGCAGCGATGAAGGAAATCGTTCCGCGTTACCTCGAAAAAGGCGAGGTTGATTTGGCGGCTCAATTAGCCGATTTGGTTGACGACCCGTTTGTGCGCGACCAACTTCTATCAAGCGTTGCATATAAATGCGCGGAAACCAGCGACGACGAATATGCTCTGCAATTAGTTGAATCGATTGAAGATTTGAGTTTGCAGGCGGAAGCCAAAGAACGTATCGCAGTCCGCAAAGCATATATCGGTGAATTCGATAAAGCCTTTGAAATAACCGCTCTGCTTGACCATCCGTCGCACGCTCTCGGCATCATCGCTTACCGGCAGACAGTTAATAATCTTGAGACAGAGGCGCGGCAGACGCTCGCCCGCATCGAATACCCGGCAGCCAAAGTCAACGCTCTGCAACTGATTGCCGAACATTACGAAAAGGAAAATAAAATCGAACAAGCCAATAATGCTCTGGATGAAGCTGTCTCGGCGGCGGAAGAAACTGATTTCGCTGAAGAAAAGGCGAGAACCTTGCAGTATGTCGCCGAGCATTTTCGCGCTAACGGCAGAAATGATAAAGCCATCGAAACATTCGATAAAGCAAAAAAGATTGCCGAAGATGTCGAAGGCGTGTATCGAGACAACCTTCTCGCCGGCATTTCGATTGGGCAACTACGCGCGGGAAGCGTTGATTTAGCTGACCGGACGCTTGATTTAGTAAATGACCCGACACAGACTGCGACGTGTCTGGTTGGATTTTCAAGAGTTTTTTGGGAAAAAGGCGAACGCGAAGATGCTCTGGAAACTTTGGAGGAGGCTTACGCCCTGATAAAATCACAGCGCGACAGAGACATCCGCGACAGCCACGCGCATTTTGCCACTTTGGGAACAATCGCCGTCCAGTTCGCCAAATCTGAAAAGACCGAACGCGCCATCGAGATCGCGCAGGAAAACATCAGTGAAAGTGAACAAACATCGGCGCTCGCCCAAATCGCGCAAGTTTGCACACAACAGAACAAAGATGAATTCGCACGGCAGGCGATCGCGGCTATTCGCGACGAGGCAAATCGAATGTTTGCTTTAATCGGTGTTTCGGATGCAAAGAAAAATCTGGGCGAGGAGGGAAAAGCGATTGAATGTTTAAACGAAGCCGCCATGCTTTGTGAAACCGTTCCGCAGCTTGCCGCTCGTTCATCAGCTTATAACGAACTTGCCGCACGCTTTCACGAATACGGAAAAACTGAAAGAGCGCAAGAACTTCTGCACGAAAATTTAGAAACTATTGCAAACATCCGCGATGCCAGCACTCGCGCCGTAACTTTAGCGCAACTCGCGGGCATTTATGAACAAGCAAATTTCACCGTTTCTAATGCGGAAAAAGAAATATTAAAGACAATGGTTCGCCGTGCAGAATGGTAAGACACAATTGTTTATTTATCCGCATAATACAAAGTTAAATTGTCTTGCACCTGTATGTATAATTTAATAGGAGGATGCTTATAAAAAAGGTTTGGGTAACTTATGCGTGGAAAGATAATGAAGACAAAGATATCGATTTTATTGTTCAAGAATTAGATAAAACACAGCTTGAAGTCAAATTTGACCGTAGAAATCTAATTCCGGGACAGAGGTTATGGACTCAAATCGGCGGATTCATTACTGACCCAAATGAATGCGATGCTTGGGGAGTAGTCTTAACTGCTAATAGCATTAATAGCCAAGCATGTATAGAAGAATTATCTTATGCATTAGACAGAGCTTTAAGTTCAAATAGTGGTGAGTTCCCATTATTTGCACTGTTGCACAATATTTCTCCGTCAGATATGCCTCCATCCCTAAAGATACGCTTGTGTATCCCCTTAGAAAACAATGAATGGGTTAATCAAGTTATTGCTGCTGCTAATAAAAAGCCCATAGGTTTTATTCCTTCAGGTTTAGCTGAGTTCATATTAAATGAACACATAATTTCTAGCAGCGGATATTGTTTGGAGATAAGACCCAGATTCAATCGAATAAGCCCGTTTGCCGTCGTAGTAGATTATGATGAGAAAATTTCTGGAAATGTGAAACATTGCTCACCTGGTCCTGCAAATAAAATACCTTCTGGGCATGTTACATTTAATTGGATTGACTCAGAAACGACGCTTTCAAATGGCA
>JALZOH010000501.1 GCA_030857305.1 Acidobacteriota bacterium | reverse complement strand
TTTGGTGTTATAGGGAACTAAAGGCGCGTTCATTCTCCGGCGTAATAATTTTTCATACCGAAATCGTCGTTGTTTCGCCGCCACTACAAATTAGGACGCTCCCAAACTCTCCTGATTCGTTCGTTGTGAACTTCGCCTTGATGCACCACACAACTGCCGTTCAGAATGTCATCAGAAAAATCCAAATTTAATACGCCGTCTTTTGCGAGCAGATTGCAAAACGCCGTTACGTTGCGCGAGAAAAGCTGGCTTGCGTGAACCGGAATCGTCGCCGCCAGATTGGTCGGCGCGTAAATGAAAACGCCGTTGTGATTGAGGATTTCGTTCGGTTTGGAAAGCTCGCAGTTGCCGCCGTTCGCGCCCGCCAAATCAACCACGACCGAGCCGCGTTTCATTGCTTCAATCGCATCCTGCGTAATTAAAATCGGAGCGCGTTTTCCCGGAACTTGCGCGGTGGTAATTATGCAATCGGCGGTTGCCGCCGCTTTCGTTAAAAGCTCGCGAGCGTTTTCCATCACGTCTTCGCCGATTTCTTTCGCGTAGCCGCCTTCGCCTTCGGCGTTGACATTTTCGAGTTCGAGAAATTTTGCGCCGAGCGAGCGCACCGCTTCGCCAGCCGCGGCGCGAATATCAAAGCCTTCGACCACCGCGCCCAAACGCCGCGCCGTCGCAATCGCCTGAAGTCCGGCAACACCCGCGCCGACCACCAAAACTTTCGCGGGCGGAATCGTTCCCGCCGCTGTCGTCATCATCGGCAGCATACGCGGCAATTTTTCAGTTGCCAGAAGGACGGCTTTGTAACCCGCAATTGTCGCCATCGAAGACAGAACATCCATCGCCTGCGCCCGCGTCGTGCGCGGAATCATTTCCAGAGAAATCGCCGTCAAATCGTTTTCGATAAACGCCCGCAGTTTTTCCGGCTCATCCAAAGGTCGCAATAAAGCAACGACAATTGAACCTTTTTTCAGTTTTGATAAAACTTCGTCGGGACGGTTTATCGCAACCAACACGTCGGCTTTTTGCAGCAATTCTTCGCGGTTTGAAGAAATTTTCGCGCCCGCTTGTTCGTAATCAGCATCGTTTGCACCGGCTGTTTCGCCCGCGCCGGTTTCGACAGAAATCTCGTTTCCCGCCGCGACGAGTTTTTTTACCGATTCCGGCACAAGAGCGACACGAAATTCGTCCGCAGATGATTCTTTTAAGACGACGATTTGCATTTTGAAAATAGGCAAAGGACATTTAAAACAAACAAACGCCTTTTTTGCTTAATGTGTTACAAAACATAACGGTGCCAAAATTATATTATTTGTTAAAAGATATGTCTAGAAAGTGCCTGTCTATAGTTTGATAGCAGGTGGGTTTTAAGACATCAAGTTTTTTTCTTGCATTACCTTCACCTGAAGAGTATATTCTTTTTGTATTCTTATAAATAGAAAGTAAACGGGCGTTTTAGAAGTGCCGCCGATGTATTAAGCGACAAATAAATTATGAAAATAGGAATCAGCGGCAAAGGCGGTTCGGGTAAAACGACCATTTCGGCGACGCTGGCGCGTGTGTATGCACGGCAGGGGTTTCCTGTTTTAGCGATTGATGGCGACCCGAATCCGAATTTGGGAATGGCTTTGGGTTTGAAAGCAGAAACGCTTGAAGAAACTCATTCGATTCCGCGCAGCATTGTCGAAAGAAAAGAAGACGCGGACGGTAAAATGCGAATGGTTTTAAAGGATTCGGTAGAAAACATTGCCGCCTTACACGGCATCGCCGCGCCGGACGGAATTCGTTTGATAGTCGGAACGAAAGTTGAAAATCCGGGCGCTGGCTGACTCTGTTCCGCACACGCTGCCGTGCGCAGCTTAATGGGAGAAATTGTTTCGGAAGCCGACAACATCACCGTAATGGATATGGAAGCCTCTTTGGAACACTTAAGTCGCGGAACGGTGCGCCACGTTGATGTTCTGCTGATTGTAACCGAGCCTTATTATCGTTCGCTGGAAACTGCTCGCCGAACTCTACCGCTCGCGCGCGGGCTTGGCATTAATCATATTTACGCCGTTGTCAACAAATACAGAAGCGCGGAAGACGAAAAAGCCGTTACGGAATTCTGCCGCAATAATGATTTGGAAATTATCGCCAAAATACCTTTTGATTCAAATGTGACGCAAGCAGATTTGGAAGGCAAATCTTTATACGATTTTAATTCCGCCTCGTCGGTGGTTACGGAAGTTGAAAAACTTACCGAAACTCTGCGCGAGCGCGTGCCGCTTAATAATTCTTCGGCATCGAAAGTTTTAACAAAACCGAATTGCTAAATTGAGGTGATTTTATGGACACAATGACGCTTTGGAC
>JALZOH010000093.1:4834-7701 GCA_030857305.1 Acidobacteriota bacterium | reverse complement strand
CCCATTAAGGTCGGCAACCAATCCGTCAAAGCCACCGGCGTTTTGCTTTACAATTTTATCAATCAATAAATGCGGAAACATGCACGTAAGTGTGTTTTTTAAATCAAATAAAAGAAACCGCCAATTCAACCGCCCGGCACGGGTCAATCACGCCCCAGCCCTGACGGTCAACTTCGTAATGCGGCAGACGCTCCGCCGTCGAGATTAAAATTCTTTTTATCTGCTGCGGCGTTAGATACGGGTTGGCTTCGAGCATCTGGGCGGCAACCGACGACACAATCGGCGCGGCAAATGATGTTCCGTCAACATATTTATAGTAGCGCGTGATGACGTTTTCACTGCGAAGTTTAAGCGCGATAATCTGTCGAATCATATACGCCGGGCGGTCAAATGCGGCATCCAAATCCGGTTCAATGTTCGGATTCATTCCGATAATCCGGTGTAAATCCGCGTCTCCCGTTTTATCTAAAACTTCCAATAGCGCGGCTTGCTGCGCCGTCGGCGTATTCGGCAGAATCGGCGCGGGAACCCAGATACTCGGCGCAACCATCTCAGGTTTTTGAAAACCGTCTAAGGTCGGACCGTAAGAACTGCGATACATTCCGCGCTTTGCACGATTAATTGAATTTTTATCGTCCAAACCGCCAACCGAAATTGCTGACGGCGACGACGCGGGCGGAAAAACTGGATGTGTCGGCAGATGTCCGGCGTTGCCGACGGCACAAACAACGCAGATGCCGCGCGCGACGCATTCTTCAACGGTTTGCGAAAGTGAATCGTGCAGATAGCTCTGCTCGAAATCTCCGCCCGCCGAGATATTCACAATTTTTATTCCGAATTTGGCGCGGTTTTCCAAAACCCATTCCAAGCCGTCCTGAATGTTTTGTTCGGTAATTCTGCCCGTCCGCGCCAACTTCACCAGAACAACCTTTGCGTCCGGCGCGATTCCGCGATAAAAACCATTCGACAGCGAACCGTTTCCTACCGCGACTACCGAAGTCATCATTCCGTGCCAACTTGAAGCATCGTTTTGAAACAGCGAAGCAACTTCGCCGTTCCGTGCAGCCATATTTTGGTAAGCTAAAATCCGATTGTCCGGCGTGATTAAATCGTCGTGTGGATAAAATCCCGAATCGAGAAATGCAATTGTTACGCCTTTGCCCGTAAAATTCTCAACCGTGTCGAGCCGCAAAGGTGTCGAAAGCACAAACGAACCGTCTTTGTTCATCGCAGCATCGCTTAAAATCTGTGTTTTGGCGCGTTCAAACAACCGCGCACAACGGGCGCAGACAGCTTCAAAAGTTTGCGTGTCGGGCGCATTTGCACGAATCAATCTCCGCAGATCTTCGGGCAAATCCAACATCGGCACAAATCCAAATTTGACCTCACGCGAACAAACCGGACAAACCTGTTCGCCTGCCGAGATGTCGGCACTGGTTTTTTGTCGTGGAAAAGATAAAGATTCTGATGGAGTCATAAGTTAAAAATTTGTTAAATGATAGGATGGCTAAAGTTTTGCAAAAAGTAAAACCTAATAGTGAATAACTAAAAATCTTCACTTTTCACTTTTAGTTTTTCACTTTTCACTAAATAAATATGACACGAAAAAAAATCGGCTTGGCACTCTCTGGCGGCGCGGCACGTGGTTTTGCTCATTTGGGCGTTCTTAAGATTTTAGCCGAACACAACATTCCGATTGATTTTATCGCCGGAACTTCCGCCGGTTCAATTGTCGGCGGCGCGTTGGCTTGCGGCGTGAGTGTTGAAGAAATTATCAAAATAGGACGAAAAGTAAGTTGGTTTAATATGACCGGCTTTTCGTTTTCACCAAAAGGAATTCTTTCAAATGCTTCGATGGGTGCGTTTATCAATCAATACTTTCCGTTTAAAAGATTTGAGGATTTACCGATTCCTTTTGCCGCCGTCGCTTGCGATTTGGAAACCGGCGAGGAAGTTGTTTTACGAGACGCAGGCGATTTGGCGTTGGCGATTCGGGCAAGCTGCGCCATTCCGGGCGTTTTTGTTCCGATTGAAACGGAAGGCAGAAAATTGATTGACGGCGGAATTGTCGCGCCCGTTCCGACCAAAGCGGTGAAAAAATTAGGTGCGGAAATCATCATTGCGGTTGACGTAATTTCTTCGGGCGCGACCTATTGGGGAACGCCTTCAACGCTTCTCGGCGTATTTTTCCAATCGGCGATAATGCTACTCAGAACCGCCGCCAAGCATCAGCATTACCGCGCCGACATCGTGATAATTCCAAACATCGCTCACTTAAGACCGGACGCAATCGGCAAAATGGACCAATTCATTAGAGCGGGCGAAGAAGCCGCGCTGGAAAAGATTGACGAGATTAAAAAATTGATTTTACCGGAATAATTATTTTGATACGCAAAGTTTTAATTGTTGTGATTAGGCTGTACAAGTTTCTAGGGAAGTTCCAGAGAAAAAGTCGGACATCCGTCGCAAAAACCTCTAAAGTTAATCGAAATACTTATTCAATCGGCAACACGCGAAGGCGATAAAGTTCTCGACCCGTTTTTAGGTTCAGGGACGACAGCCGTTGTTTGCCAAAATCTCAACCGCGATTTTACAGGTATCGAAATCGAACAAAAATATATCGAAATCGCCGAAAGCCGTTTGCAGAAAACACAAGCGGATTTATTTAATCAAATATCAACTGCAACTTGAAAACTCTTTGTTTTGAAACAGAGAGATTTAAGGCTTTTCTCCTAAATTTTGATTGATTTTGTCCAGCCCCCATTTGTTACCCCAATGCGATGGCGAGTTTTTCCTTGTTTTCCATCTTTGATTTGAACTCCAGAGGAGTCAAATATCCCAAACTCGAATGCGGTCTTTCCGTGTTG
>JALZOH010000093.1:2045-4824 GCA_030857305.1 Acidobacteriota bacterium | reverse complement strand
ATGTATCTGGGAAAAATTGTTGAGATTGCCGAAGGGCGCGAATTATATGACAATCCGCTTCATCCATATACAAAAGCGTTGCTTTCAGCAATTCCGATTCCAGACCCGAAAAAAAAACGCGAGCGAATAGTTTTGCAAGGCGATGTTCCGACTCCGATAAATCCGCCGTCGGGCTGTCGTTTTCGCACTCGCTGTCCGTTTGCGATTGAAGATTGTGCGCGGGTTGTGCCGGAATTGCGGGAAATTGAAAAAGGACATTTTGCCGCTTGTATTCGCGTCGAAGGTTACGAAAGTGCGCCGTCTTTGTGATTTAATTGAAACGCGCCAATTAAAAATTGCGTAGTAACCGAAAATAATCAAAAAGATTTGTGTCTTTTAGTTGGTGTTTTGTTGTTTCAGACAAAAAGTGTCCAGCCCCCATTTGTTACCCCAATGCGATGGCGAGTTTTTCCTTGTTTTCCATCTTTGATTTGAACTCCAGAGGAGTCAAATATCCCAAACTCGAATGCGGTCTTTCCGTGTTGTAGAAGTTCCGCCATTCTTCAATTATCACTTGCGCTTCTTTAACCGATGAAAACCATTCCCGGCTTAAACATTCATCTCTGAGTTTGCCGTTAAAACTTTCGCCTTTGCCGTTTTGCCAAGGTTTTCCCGGTTCAATAAATATCGGCTTAACTCGATTTTCCGTCAGCCAGTGATTAACCGCTTGCGCGATAAATTCCGAGCCGTTATCTGAACGAATCATTTCGGGAAAGCCTTTTTCCTGACAGACTCTTTCGAGAACCTGCCAAACTTTTTCGCTCGTCATCGAAACTCCGACTTCGACCCCTAAACATTCCCTCGTATGTTCATCAATTAGGGTCAGCATCTTCAAACTTTTTCCCGATAAACTTTGATCAAACACAAAATCATACGTCCAAATCTGATTCGCCCGGTCAGCCTTCGGCACGATTCCGACAGTCGGCTTGGCTCGCGGTTTACGCGGTCGTCTTTTCGGCAAAGATAACTTCTCCTGTTTCCATAACCGATACACTTTCTTCAAATTGATCTGCTTGCCTTCACGTTTCAAACAAGCCCAAATTCGGCGATAACCGAAGCGCGGATGTTTCAAAGCCAGCTGCCGGATTCGTCCGAGCAGCTTTTTCGGCGTTTTTCGCCGACGACGATAACGATGACTTTTCCGGTTCAAGCCTACCAAAGCACAGCCGCGCCGCTCTGACAGATTCCGCGATTTGATGAATTCCACGACCTCACGCCGAGCGGCACAGCTTACCACTTTTTTGCCAGCACTTCCTTCATCACATCGATTTCCAGATCGCGCTCGGCAAGCAGACGTTTCAATCGGGCATTTTCCTGCTGTAACTGCTTAAAGTGCCGGACTTCTTCGACTTCCATCGAACCGAAGCGTTTACGCCATTTGTAAAATGTCTGTTCGCTAACATCTTTCTGCCGACAGTATTCTTTGATCGTTAATCCGCTCGCTTCGAATCCTCTCAAAATTCCGACGATCTGCTCGTCCGTAAATGTCTTTTTCATAGCTCGAATCTCCTGAAATTATTCTAGTTGATTCTCGCCATCTCTTTGGTCTAATTTTACGGGGTCAGGTCAATTTTATTCCCATTCATCGGCGATTAATTTACGCTAATTTGAAGCGTCTTCAATTTCTCCGAGCGGCGCGATAGCCGGTGAATTTATCACTTTTCCACTCGTCGAAAAACGCGAGCCGTGACACGGGCAATCCCAGGTTTTCTCCAAGCTGTTAAACCGTACGATGCAACCCAAATGCGTGCAGACGGCGGAACGTTGATACAGCTTTCCGTCTTCGTTTCGATAGGCGGCAATTTTCGTCGCGCCGTCGCTGATAACCGCGCCCTCACCTTTTTTTATTTCATCTACGGAAGAAACATCGCCGCCCTTGAGCCAATCAATATACGGCACAGTCGAACTGATGATTTCCGGCACGGCTTCAGTGATAGACTGCGTTAAAATACGCGACGGCTCGAAAACTTCCGTCCACGGATTTGCGCGTTCCAAAATCAAATCGGAAACGAGCATTCCACCGATTGTGCCGTGTGTCATTCCCATTCCCGAATCGCCGGTTATTAAATAGACATTCGGCTCGCTTGATGAAAATTTGCCGATAAATGCGAGTCCGTCGTGCGTTTCGAGAAATTGCCCCGACCATTTATAAAGAATTTCTTCCGCTTGTGGAAAACGCTTTTGCGTCCATTGCCAGAGTTTTCCGAAATGCTCGTCTGCGTTATCGTCTTGTCCGGTGCGATGGTCTTCGCCGCCGACAATCAAAACGTCGTAATCGTTTTCCGGCTGCGTTCTCACATAACGATACGGGTCAGCCGTATCCCAGATTAAACATTTTTCAATCGAATCTTTTGGAATTTTCGCGCCGATAACGTAAGTTCGATACGCCGGAAGTTTGGCGAACATTTTGCTCATCAAAGGATAGTTTGTAGCGAGAACGATTTGCTGCGCCCGGACGGTTTGACCGCTTTCGGTTTTCACTTCGGGCGCGTCTTCGCCCGTCCATTCGGCGACGTGCGTGTTTGAAAATAATTGTCCGCCGTTTTGTTCAACCGCTTTCGCCAAACCGGAAAGATATTTGAGAACGTGAAACTGCGCTTGTCGCGGAAATCGCAAACAGCTTCCCGTGTCGAAATCTTTAATTGGCGTGCGACTCGCTTTTTCAATCTGCGTAAAACCCAAACGATGCGCCGTTTCAAATTCTTTCTGCAAATCGTCTTCGCCATCTTCGGCTTCGATT
>JALZOH010000093.1:0-2027 GCA_030857305.1 Acidobacteriota bacterium | reverse complement strand
ATGCGGTCGTCAAGCGCGTTCGACAGATGCGCCGTCGTCCGCGAAGTCTCGCCGCCGCCAATTGCGCCGTCGTCAATTACAATTACTTTCTTTCCTGCTTTCGCTAAAAGATAAGCGGTCGTCAAGCCTGAAATTCCGCCGCCGATTATGCAAACTTCGGTTTCGATTGATTCGCCGAGCGCGTTTTTTTCTAATAAATTCTCGCTCGCTTCCCAATATGAAACGGTTTTTCCCTCATCGCTCTTTATCATAATTTTCCTTATCCTTGTTCAAAATAAATTTTAGTGCGGCTTGATTATAAACTTTTTCAATTGTTTCATCTAACAAATATGTTCACTCTGAAAACACAGTCGGATTTTTAACCGCAAACAGACGCGAAAGTCCAGAAACAAAAATTAAATTCATTTTAATTTTCTTTTTTGCACTTTCTTTTTGTGTTCTGCGCTCTTTGTTCGAGCCTAATTCTTTTCTGTGGCAAAATAATTTTATGAGCAAAACTTACGATGTCGCCGTCATCGGCGGCGGACACAACGGCTTGACACGCGCTTGCTTTTTGCTATGCAAATTGAATTGTACAAACCGTTGAGATACAGTTATAATCTGCTTTGTTGATAATCTTTGGAACTAAATTGAAAGTAATTATGAAGAATTCTATTAACAATCAATCGAAAATTTATCAGGGCGATTGCCGCGAAAAACTCAATATATTTGATGAAAATATCTTTCAGGCAATTATCGCCGACCCGCCGTATTTTCAGGTTTTGTTGGGCGAAGATTGGGATAATCAATGGCAAACGGAAGAAAACTATCTCGATTGGACAGAAGATTGGATTGAAAGATCTGCCAAATTGCTCAAAGATGACGGGCTTTTTTTCATTTTTGGGCAACTCGGCAAACGTGAGCATCTCTGGCTTCATGTCTGTTCGATGGCAACGCACAAATTACAGTTTCACGATATGCTGATTTGGGACAGAGCCGTCGGTTACAACGAGCGTTACGATAGTTTTACGCCGTGTTACGAAATGATCCTCGTGCTTCGGAAAACCAAAGACTCAAAGCCGTATTTCGATAAAGATGCGGTGCGGACTTCCTACGATGATGAAACTATCAAGCAATACTTGAAAGACAAACGCTATAAAGACTTAGACGCGAGAAAAACGCATCTCGAAAAAGGAAAATACGCGACGAACATTTTGCGCGTTCCGAGTCTAAAAGGTTCGTCAAAAGAAAAAGTCGGACATCCGTCCCAAAAGCCAATAAAATTGATTGAAATGCTCGTGCTTTCCGCGACGCGCGAAGGCGATTTGGTTCTCGACCCTTTTCTCGGTTCGGGAACAACAGCTTTAGTTTGTCAAAACCTCAACCGCAATTTTGCCGGAATTGAAATTGAGAAAAAATATATCGAAATTGCCGAAAGCCGTTTGCGGAAAATTCAAGACGATTTATTTAGTCAAGTTCAGGCTTTTGCTTAAAAACTCGCGCACCGGAAACAAAAGGATTTGGAACACGCACGCCGAAAAGCGAAGATTCGATGTTTCGATACTGTTCTTTTCCAACAAAATCATTCCAAAACACACCGAAAGGTAGACTACATTGCAAGCGTCTTTGCGTTTTTGAATCAATTTTCGGATTCAAAATAATTTTGGTCGGCGCGAAACATTGCTTGATTTCCTTTGCCGTTTTTCGGACTTCTGCGAAATGCGTTTCCTTATTTTTAATTGTCGCATCAAGAAGTTTTAAGTCTGCTTCGGTCAAAGGGTGAAAAAGATTTCGCCAGTTTTGCGTCGTAACTTTTATCGCTTCGACGGCAACAAAGTTTTTATTTCCGCCGCTCTGTTCCCAAAATCCAACAATCAACAAAAAATCTTCATCAATCTTAAATTGTCTGAGTGCGTCGCCAAATCCAATTGGACAACGATTTTTACAAGTTTTGATTGAAACGGGTAAGTTATGAAACTCTTTTGGAACAATTTCAAGTCGGTTAAATTCAGTGAGAACATCCCATTTATAGCTGTATGAAATACTGA
>JALZOH010000500.1 GCA_030857305.1 Acidobacteriota bacterium | reverse complement strand
TGGTTGAACCGTTGATGTTAGCGCCTGCTTCTTGCAGTGGCGTAAAGTAATCGGCATCGTAGTTTTTCGAGCCTTGAAACATCATATGTTCAAAAAGATGCGCAAAGCCGGTGCGCCCGGCAACTTCGTTTTTCGAGCCGACATGATACCAGACATTGACGGCGACAATCGGCGTCGAACGGTCTTCGTGCATAATCACGCGCAGACCGTTTTTCAAAGTCATTTCCTGGTATTTAATCGGCGGCAATCTATCGCTTTTTTGAGCGGTAGTAACTGTTGTCATAAGCAAAACGAAGGCGAGTAGAAAAACAAATGTTATCTTATAATTCATCGCTGGACTCCTATAATTTTTGGAATATGTAAAATACAAACTGATTTGCTTGGCTTTTATTTATTTTAGATTTTTGTTAATACGTTTGGCAATCGAAAAAGGTTTTTGGACAGACAAAGAATTGAAACAATATTGCTAAACTTCAATTATTTGTTTATGAAGCGTCTAATTTTGCTAAAACCAGCGCTGAATTCTTTGACCCGAAGCCGATGCAGTTGCACAGTGCGACTTTAACATTTGTATTTTCAAGTGCTGTGTTTGGCGTGTAGTTTAAATCACACCCCTCATCCGCTATATCCAAATTGATGGTCGGCGCAATGATATTTTTATTGAGTGCGAGCAGTGCAGCGCCTACTCCTGCTGCGCCCGACGCGCCTTGCGGATGCCCGATTTGCGATTTCGTCCCAGACATCGGAACTTTGTAGGCGTGCGCGCCGAAAGCGTTTTTGACAGCTTGCGTTTCGATGCGGTCGTTAAGCTGCGTTGAAGTTCCGTGCAAATTTATATAATCAACCGTTTCAGGTGAAATTCCCGCGTCGTCCATCGCTAGCTGCATCGCCCGCGCTGGCTCAACGCCGTTTTCCTCCAGGCGAACGCGGTGATAAGCGTCGCACGTCGAGCCGTAACCGGAAATTTCCGCATAAATTTTCGCACCGCGCTGTTCCGCGCTTTCGACCGATTCCAAAACGAAAATCCACGCGCCTTCGCCCAGAACAATTCCCGAACGGTCTTTTGAAAACGGGCGCGAAGCGCGGCTAGGTTCATCATTCCACTCGTTTGTCAGAACGGTCATTAAATTAAAAGCTTTGAGAATTCCGAGCGCAAGCGGTGCGTCGACTCCGCCGGTCAGCATAAAATCCTGCTTGCCGAGCGCAATGTGCTGCGCCGCATAAGCGATTGCGTCGGTTGAACTTGTGCAGCCGGTTGAGACAATGTGCGAAAGACCGTGCAGACCGAAAACCATCGAAAGCTCGCTCGACAAACCGCCGTGCGTCGAAGACGGAATCGTATAAACGCTCGCTTTATTTTCTTCGCCCGTAAACCAATATCTGTATTGCTTTTCGGTAAACGCCAACCCGCCGCCGCCGGTTCCCAGAACGACTCCGAAATTTTGCCTTTCGCTTAAAGTGAGCTTGCCGGTTTCAATTTTCGCATCCGCAATCGCCTCACGCGCCGCCGCCAGTGCCAGCGGAACGGTGCGCGGAACGTTTTTTCTGTCTTTTGGATTTAACTCGGCTTCCCAATCAAAATTTTTGATTTCCGCCGCGATTTTCACTTTGACATCTGAAACGTCAAAACTTTCAATACGAGTAATGCCGCTTGCACCCGCAGACAAAGATTTCCAAAAATCTACGCGCGATGTTCCGATTGGTGTAACGCATCCAAAGCCCGTAATACAGACGCGGCGCGGTTGATTGAAATTCTTAAACATAAAATTTTTGTAATTTTAAGATTAGCATTTTGGACGAAGCTAAAGCTACTGACCAAGAAAGTTGAAAAATAAAAATAGCCGACCGCCCAGAAAGCCATCAGCTATTTTTATTTTCTCTTACCGACAATGGTTTTATTTTTTCTTAACCGATTCGTGAACGAGTCTAAGCCATTCGGAACGCTTCATTTGCTGCGCGGCAAAAAGCAATTGGGTAACCGTCTGGCTGTTGACATTCGGCAAACAAACGCTTTCCAAAACTTCCTTATAATCATCCTTCTGCAAACGGTAAAATTTCGTTTTCTTACCGTCGAAGCGCCAGACTTCTTCGACACCGATCCCTGCAAAAATCGGAAATTTTGGTAGCGAACCGTGCGTGATGTCAATCTCAATGACGAGTTCGGGCGCCGGGTCAACGCTTAAATCAATTTCTTTTTTGGCGCGAACAACATCTGCGTTTTTAAAATAAAAACTGCTGTCACCCTCAAAACCTTTTTTCTTTTTTTCTTGACGAAATGTAGTTGAAGCCGCGCCTTCATAATCTATTTCGAGAATTCTCGCTATTTCCGTTATCAGCTCTGACAATCTTACCTTT